>CAKQNH010000347.1 GCA_934255105.1 uncultured Pirellulaceae bacterium | reverse complement strand
ACTTAGCATCGTGCAGTTTTTCAAGACGGAAATGTGTTTTGTGGGTGATTGGACTCTATGACTGTTTACGTTTTCGGACATCGCAATCCGGACACCGATGCTATCTGTGCGGCATTGTCCTATACCGATCTGCTGCAACGGACCAGTCGGCCGGACGCGGTGGCTGCCTGCTGTGGGCCGCCCAATCAGCGAACCGAGTACGCGCTCAAGCGAGCCCGATTGGCACCTCCCAGGATCATCATGGATGTGCGGCCGGAGCTGTCGGACGTCTGCCGTCGAGAGCCGATCGTGGCCTATGACGACGAGGTTTTTCATGAAGTTTACGAACGCATGAAGGAGCACAATATTGGCGCGGTCCCGGTACTGGACCGCCAGGGGCAGCTTCGCGGCATATTGACTCTACTAGATCTATTGAGGATTGTTTTCCAAGGAGATTCCGACCCACTGCTATCGCGGCAAGTCACCAGCTCCGTAGTTAAAATCTGCTCGGTGCTACATGGTGAACTGCGGCATGAAGTGGACCCCGAGTCGTGGAGCGACTTGTTGGTCATGGTAGGGGCGATGAGCGCTGAGGGTTTTACGCAGCGTCTGCATCAGTTTCCTGCCGAACGATTACTGGTAGTTAGCGGTGACCGCCCGACGATTCAACTACCGGCGCTGGAACACGGCGTGCGCGTGCTGGTCATCACCGGTGGCTATGAGCTCTCACCCGGCCTACTCCAGCTAGCCAAGCTCAATTCGGTCACCGTTATTTCCAGCGGCTATGACACGGCTACCACTACGATGCGCATCAAGTCCGCCCGACGCATCGATACGGCCATCCAGACCGACTATATGACGCTGTCCTCTAAGACGCCGGTGGCCGATGCCCGCAAGCAGGTCGAGCGCACGCGGCAGAAGCTGTTTCCAGTACTCGATGACCGAGGCAAATTGATGGGGGTGATCTCCAAATCGGATCTGGTTAACCCTCCCAAACCGCAGTTGGTATTGGTCGACCATAATGAACTTTCGCAAGCGGTCACTGGGGCCGACGAGGCGGACATTATCGAAGTCCTAGATCACCATCGACTGGGTGGGAGTTTGAAGTCGAACCAACCCATTCGCTTTATCAATGAACCCGTGGGTTCAACGTGTACCTTGGTCGCTCGGCAATTCCGTACGGCGGGGATCGACCCCACGGCGGGTATTGCGCTGTGCATGGCTTCGGGCATCATCTCGGACACGCTCAATTTGCGTTCTCCCACCACGACCGACGTGGATCGAGACATTTTGCAATGGCTGGCGGGCTTCATAACCGTCGATTTGGATCAGTTCATCAAGGAATTCTTCGAAGTGGGCTCAGCCCTGCGTTCGCAACCAGCCAGCACGGTGGTCCGCGAGGATTGCAAGGAGTTCGTCGATCGCGAGCATCGCTTTTCAATTTCCCAAATCGAAGAGATCGGTTTCGAATTATTCTGGGAGCGGAGCACTGAGCTTCGCGAGGCGTTGGTCGAACTCAAGCGAGATCGCAGGCTCGATTTCTCACTGCTGTTGGTTACCGATATCATGACCAACGGCAGCCTGCTGTTGATGTCTAACGAGTCGGAATTTTGGGAGGAGATCAACTACCCGCGGCTCGAACGCTACCTGTACCAGCTAGACGGAGTGGTCAGCCGCAAAAAGCAGTTGCTGCCACTGGTTTCACAACTCCTAGATAGCGGCAGCGGCCAAGCAGAACTGTCGGACTGAGGTATCAGTCTGCTTTTTGATCGGTTTCCGCACTTGGCTCATTGCGCTCGATGACCATCACATTGGTTGATAGTTCGTCCATCAAGCGTCCTTCCAGACCGTCATGTTCGGCTCGATTGCGGCTGAGCTTGGCGGGCTGCATGCGTTTGGGCAACTGTCCCAGATGGCAGATGGGCTCTCCTGGGGTGACTGCCGGGAGCGTGGTCATACCTAGCACGACTCCTGCGTAAGGGGCGTACAACACGCTTTTTTCGATCCCCAGCAGATTGGTGTTGGTTGCGATGGCTTGTCCCGCCTCGACACCGTCGCCGGGCTTGACGTGAAACTGTAGAAAGCCTCCCCGTTCCGCCCGCAGCCATTTTGTCCGGGTCAGTGCCAGTTGATGTTCGGTGATCTCCGGGCTTCCGGGGAGCATCTCCAGTTCGCGCAGCACATTGACGACGCCCTTGATGGCCGAATCGACAATGCCTGGCTCCACTTTCCAGACCTCGCCCCCTTCGACCACGATGGTGGGACAGCCGCCCAGGCTGGCTTCACGGCGCAGCGATCCTTTGGGGCCGCGGCCATCGAGTATTAATTCATTGCCAAAGGCTTTAGCGATTCGAGCTACCTGTGGGTCGCTCATGTCGGCGCGCACGTTGGGGAAATTGGTGCGTCGCACCGCCGCGGTATGCAGATCGATGCCGTAGTCGGAGCGCAAGACGATTTGATCAAAGATGCGCCGCGCCATTCGACTGGCTAAGCTTCCGGTCGCCGTCCCTGGAAAGCAACGGTTCAAGTCGCGGCGATCGGGCAAATAGCGCGAGTGGCGTTCAAAAGCTGGTAGATTGAGCACTGGTACCAAGATGACGTTGCCGCGCAGGAGCTGTTGCAGCAAGCCTTGATGAATAATTTGGCGAATGGCACCGGTGCCATTGATCTCGTCGCCATGCAAGGCGGCCGAGACAAAGACTGTCGGTCCTGGCTCCAGCGCCCGCACGACCTGGATCGGAATGCGGACGTTCATCCCACTGTAGCTCTCGCTGACAGTCAATCTGAAATTATGCGTCTCTCCCGGAGCGATGGACTCGCCATCCCACTGGCCGATATCCAATCTGGCTGAGTCGCTACTTTCCATAGACCTAAACTTCTGTTTCTGCGTCGATGTGAGCTACGTCGGAGACTTGCAATTGCTGAATGGCAGGTGCCCGACGTTTGCGTGTTTTCTTGGGGATCATCCCCTTCATCGACTCGAGTTTACCGAAGCACAACAGGCGGTCGCCGGCCTCTAGCTGACGTTCTGACTTGGGATTCGGAATGACCGATGTGCCCCGATAGAGAGTCAGCACATTGATATCATGTTCGCGGAGGCTGGAGTGTTTTATGGTCTGACCCACGAAGCTCGAGCCCTCGGGGATCAGGATTTCGGCTACTCCGTAGCCTCGGCTGACGGTCAATCGCTGGCGGACATCGATCTCAGGAAAATCGACTTGTGCGGCCATGTACTCGATAATCGCGCCCGCCACATCGAGCTGCGTGCAAGTCTCGATGCCCTCCAAGCCGGGCGAGGAATTGACTTCCATGACCTGCGGCCCATCCTTGCTTTCGAGCATATCGACGCCGGCCACGCGCAGGCCCATGATTTGCGCCGAGCGGACAGCGGTTTCCTGGAAAACGGGGTCGAGGTCGACGGCCTCCGTGCGGCCACCACGATGGACATTGCTGCGAAATTCCTGCCCCTGAGCCACGCGACGCATGGCTGCTACCACTTGCTCACCCACCACAAACGCGCGAATATCACGCCCCTTGCTCTCAGCTACAAACTTCTGCACTAACACGTTTTGGCGTTGGCTCTGCAGCAGTTCGATAATCGCCTCGGCAGATTGAATCGTGTCGGCCAGCAGAACGCCGATCCCTTGAGTGCCTTCGATCAGTTTGATCACCACCGGTGCTCCACCGACGCGCTCGATGGCTGGCAAGACATCCTTCTTATCGCGGACAAAGGTCGTCTTGGGGATGCCAATGTGATGGCGGCTGAGGATTTGTAGACAGCGCAGTTTGTCGCGCGAGTTGGAGATGCCTGCGGAGGAATTGCCACTGAAAACATCCATCTGCTCAAACTGACGCACCACGGCAGTACCGAAGTAGGTCACCGACGATCCAATCCGCGGCAGCACGGCATCGTAATCGGACAACGACCGCTGGTTGTAATACAGCTCGGGCGATCCCTGTTCCAAATCGATGGCGAACTTGAGAGTGTTGAGCACTCTGGCCTTGTGAGATCGCTGCGCAGCCGCCTCCATCAAGCGACGCGTGCTGTAACAGTTTGGACTGCAGGAGAGAATTCCCAATTTCATCCGTCGAGTCCCCTGAGCCTTACAATTCGCGGTTTGTTTAAAAAAAGAAAGTGGGGGTGATGAGCAGCTAGCTCTCGCAACCCCTGCAGACAGTTCACTTGTACCACATTCCCAGCCCAGTCGACAGGCACCCTACACGTGAGTAGGACTATCATGAACTAAAAATGTAGCGGAACTCGCCAACGGTTTTTCGCCCGTCTACATTCTGGTGTGCTGCTGCAAGCGCCTGCTGTCCAGGTCGAGATACTCGGTAGTACGCGCGCTCAACGCATCGTGAAATTCGCGCAATGTGCGGAAGTAGGCGAAGCGTATCAGCGCAAGACAAGCCACCAAACTGGCGCTCGCCAGCAGGAATGCAATCGGCCAGGATATCCACAGAAGCTGCGCTTGTTGATCGATTTCACGGTTGCTGATAGTGGATGAACTACGCGACCATTGGAAGAATTTGTCGTCGACGTGCCTCTGTCTTAGCTCCCCCTTGAAATCAGCCGGGTTGTCTCGCAAAGCCGATGCAACCTCGGCGGCCAACGAAAGTGGGAATACATACGTGTGCACAAAAAACCCCCCCCCAGTTACGACGAAGGACACGGTTAAAAACGCCGCCCATAAATCGCTACGAATCTTACGCATCGCCTTGCGTTCGAGGTCGGTACGGCGGTGGGAGCGGCTTCCATCTAGGCGATAGCAATTGTCCTGCGATTGCGTGCGCAAGGTTGCCGGCATTCTTTGAGTCAACATTTCGACGCTTACGTAGATTGCAACCGCTTCGATAACCAACAGTAATATCCAAAAACTCAGGCCGCGCGAGAAAGTCAATGCGACTAACACAAGCAGCAAGAGCACGGCTAACATAGAGAAGGAGAACGCTGGCTGCTTACTCATTTCGACCTGCTTCTGATGAACCAAAAGTACCATTCTACTACCTCTGCATTCCAAAGGGTTGCGAATTGCTGTGATAACTTCACGATATAAGCCACTGCTGCGGCTAGTGCTCCGACCAACTTTAATTTTGGGTAGATGGGTAGAGAAGTAGAGCAGTTGTCCCAACTGCTACGGAAAACGGTTGGGACAATCGTTCTACGGAAAACGGTTGGGACAATCGCTCTACAGAAGACGGTTGGGACAACCGCTCTACAGGAAACGGTTGGGACAACCGTTCTACAATCAAGGGGGCAAACCTCCGGTTCCTGCCGGCAGGCCGCAATTCGGTTAAAATCCACTCCTAAGGGAGATTCGTAGCTATGTATCGACGATTAGCGTTCGCCGTTCTGTTGTGGTTGCCGCTTGTGACTTTGTCGCATGTGCTGGCGGCCGATCCGGAATCGAATCGGCAAGTTGTCTTGGAGACACCTGGACTGGTTGCGTTCTGGGACTTCGTGAAACGCGAACCGCATGCAGAGCAGCGATTTACTGCGCACGTCCCACCTCCGGCGACACATGCGTATCCGCTGGACGCAGCCAACTATATTCGCGATTTCTGGGGCGACGGACGGCAAGCAACCTATGCCGACTTCCCGTTGTTAGGCGACGGCCCGTTTGGGCAGGCCATCCGAATACGAAATGAGTCCGACCCGGACTTTCGACCTTTTCTGTACGTGCCACGGTCGCGTCTGCACGATACGCCACTGGATATCAAAGGCTCGGGCAAATCGCTAAGCGTTGTCGTCTGGGCAATTCGAGAAAGCGGCAATCACGCGTTGGCAGGGATCTGGCACGAGGGGACCGACTTGAAGCTTGCGGGCACCGAGAGCATCAAAAAGGTGGAGCGTGGTCAACGCCAGTACGCCCTGTTCGCTGGATTGAACAAGGCGGGAAG
>CAKQNH010000346.1 GCA_934255105.1 uncultured Pirellulaceae bacterium | reverse complement strand
GCATAACGCCATTTCCGCCGGGTTCGATGAACACATTGTAAAGCCAATCGACATCCACAAGCTGCGCGACATCCTCGACCGATTGGGCTAACCACTATTTTCGAGGTAGTAGTATACCTTCTGCAGCATTGTCTGCCGATCGATCGGCTTGCTCAAGTAATCGTTGCAACCCGCCGCCAAGCAGCGATGCATGTCGCCTTGCATGGCGTCTGCAGTCAGTGCGATAATCGGGCCTGTGAAACCAAGCCTCCGCAACTCCTGAGCAGTTTCGTAGCCATCCATCCTGGGCATCTGCATATCTAAAAGAATCAGCCGAAATGGTTTGCCAGCATCCATTGCTTGTTGAACCGCCCGAATAGCCACCTCACCATCCTCAGCCTCGCTCACGCGCGCGCCGGATTTACTTAAAAAACTATTGCTCAAGAAGCGGATATCTCGCCGATCGTCGACTATCAAAATGTCCGCGTCAATTTTCAATTCTAGGTCATCGTCGGTTGGCTGCGGAAGCGACGAAGCGGATGTCTGCCGCGAGGCGGTTGCCGCGTGATCGACTTCTGCAACGGCGACGCTGACGCTGAATTTGCTGCCGCGTCCCAATTCGCTCATGACGCTAATTTCGCCTCCCAGCATTTCGGCCAGTCGGTCGGTGATTGCTAAGCCCAATCCAGTGCCGCCAAATTCGCGAGTCACGCTTGCGTCCCCCTGACAAAATGGCTGAAACAATCTCTCGAGCAGTTTATCGCTCATGCCGATTCCCGTATCGACGATATCGAAACGGAGCAGGCTTGACGCGGCAAGACCATCGGATTTCACGTCTTCCGCCGGCACATAATCGACGACAATCGTCACACTTCCCCGCGATGTAAATTTGATTGCATTTCCGACCAGGTTGATGAGGATTTGCTTAATGCGTTTGGCATCGGACAACACCAACGCGGGGAGTGGTTTTTGATATTCAACCTCCAGTTCGATACCACCTTCCGTGGCCCGCACATTCATGATGCTGCGAACATCTTCGATCAGCCGATCGGGCGAGAATATCTCCTGCGCGATTTCGAGCTTGCCAGCTTCGATCTTGGAAAGATCCAGAATGTCATTGATGATCTCGAGCAAAAAGTCGCCGTTGCGGCGAATCGTCCGAATGTAAGACGACGTCTCTGGGTCGGCGACGTGATCGGCAATCAAATCGATGTAGCCCAATATGGCCGTCATCGGCGTGCGAATTTCATGGCTCATATTGGCTAGGAAAGCACTCTTGGAAAGGTTTGCCGCTTCGGCTTGTGCTTTGGCTGCCTCCAACGACTGTTGGAATTGATGCCGCTGGTTGATATCGGTATTCATTCCCACCCAGCGGTATATCTGACCGCTCGGCGAACGATTAGCCACCGCCCGCACCTCGGTCCAGCGGTACTCACCTGATTTGTGCATCAAGCGATATTCGGTTGCAAATGTTTCCTCACTCTGTAGCGCTTGGCTCCACCTCTGGGCTGTAGCCTGGCGATCCTCTGGATGAATCGCCTGCAACCAGCCTCTGCCAACCCACTGCTCGAATGTTTGGCCGGTAAAATCACGCCAGCTAGGAGAGTCTTCGGAAACGCTCCCAGCGGAGTCGGCGATCCACACAATTTGTGCAGAGACATCGACCAACGACTTGAATAACTGTTGGCTGCTGCTCAACTCGGTTACGTCGTTGAACGTCACTACCATGCCGTCGTTCTGGCCGTCGGGTGCATGGTAGGGGATCACCCGCCGAATATAGGTCCGACCGTTGACCTCTCCGATCACCTCCTCTGCGGCCCCGTCCTCCGGCAGCAATTGCGGATCGGGCAGGGGAGGCATATTCTCAACCACGGGTGCAAACTGAGTTAAGCGGCGTCCAACGTCGCTCTCAACCAATGCATAGATTTCGGTAACGGCCGGGGTAAAGCCGCGAATGCGCAGACCATTGTCCAGGAAAATAGCGGCGACTTGCGTACTACGCAGAAGGTTCTGGGTGTCGTTATTGATGCGAAGCAGCGATTCGTTGCTGGTTTGCAGTTCCTCCTTGGATGTCTCCAATTCCTCATTTGCCGACTGCATCTCCTCGTACATCGACAGCAATTCTTCATTCGAAGACTTCAACTCTTCATTGGACGACTCCAACTCTTGGACAGTCCGCTCAAGCGCCGCTCGCGTTCGCGAGAGTTCGAGCTCCAATTGCTCGATGACCTGGTTGGCCGAGGTATCGACCACTTTGCCGCCGTCGGCACCTGCCACCGACTGTTCGTCAGCACCCGACTCCTGACCGACTTGCAGGGGAGTGCCAATGCGATGGAAGACTACCAGGTGCAGGTAGGCGTCGTGCCCCAATTCAGGCATCGGCTGAACGGTAATATGAACGCGTTGCAAGCCTCCTTCGACAGGCACCGACATACCCTCTGCCAGTGCCCGACGGCGATGTTTTTTTGCTTCACTAAAAGCGCCACGCAGGCCGATCCGCAGGTTCTCGTGGGCCATCGCGATAATATTGTTTTTGAATTGGCCCGCAGACATCTTTAGAAAGGGTGCCGGATCGGAGGACAACGTCTGGACTTGCCCCTCATCATCAACGACCACCCACTGAGGCGAAAACTCTCCCAAGATGACCTGCTGAGCATATCGAAACAAATCCACCTCTCCCGAGGCGTCTTCAGCGTCACCACCAAAACGCTTGAGATTTACCAGTGGAATGTCCAGTTCACGTGGAGGGTCCAGCGCCGTTACGCGACGCTGGTAGATGCGATGCTTGGTATGCAAGGTACGGAACAGTTCGCGATTTACCGATAGTGTCTCAGCCGGCCCCAGAAACAGAAACCCTCCCGGCTTTATCGCGTAATGAAAGAGTGGTATCAGCTTCTTTTGAAGGTGACTACCTAGGTAGATCAAAAGGTTGCGACACGAAATCAAGTCGAGTTTTGTGAATGGTGGGTCGCTAATGAGATTATGAACCGAGAAGACAACCATGTCGCGTATAGCCTTCGTCACAAAGTAACGATTGCCCCGCTTGACGAAGTATTTATCCAGCCGCGGTTGGGCAACTTCATCCTGAATGCCGATGGGAAAACTGGCGGTGCGCGCGATCGACAGTGCACGCTGGTCCAAGTCAGTGGCAAAGATCTGCACGGCTAGCTTGTGCTGGCTCTGTTCGAGCATCTCTGCTAACAGGATGGCTATCGAATAGGCCTCTTGCCCAGTGGCGCAGCCGGGCACCCAGATCCGCAGCGGGCCAGTCCCTTCGTGGCGCTGGATCAATGGTTTTAAAACATCTTTGGACAACGATTCGAATGCTCGGGGGTCGCGAAAGAAGCTCGTCACACTAATCAACAGATCGCGAAACAAACGCAGTGCCTCTTCGCGCGACGCACCCAATAAATCCACGTACTCTTCTACAGAGGTCAGCTTCAAGACATGCATGCGACGGCGGATCCGTCGCGTCAGGGTGGTTGTCTTGTAGTGTTTGAAATCGTTCTGCGTATGCTTCTCGACCGCAGCCGTTATCTGAGGGATGGCAACTAGGATTTGACGGTTTAGCGCGGCCGAATCATCCGTGTCATCAAATTCTTGCATATGTTGCGCGTGGTAACAGATTTCTGATGCAATTGCTTCGCGCGGCAAGACGTGATCTACACTGCCTAGCTTGGCAGCCGACCTTGGCATCGACTGCTCTGCCGCAGTGGCGGGACTTTCTGCAATTGTCATGCCGCCCGAATCGGCTATGGATCGCAAGCCCAGGGTGCCATCGGAGCCGGTCCCCGATAGCACCACTCCCACTGCATACTCTTTCTTGTCATTAGCCAAGCTGTTAAAAAAATGGTCGATGGGGGCTGCCTGCTTACTGGCGTCAAGCCGCTTGACGCACAAGCGATCTTGTTCCAATTCAAGCCCCCCACCTAAGCGTTGGAAATAGACATGCCCAGGCTGAAGCGTCACACAATCGTCGCCAGCCAACTCAGTCCAGCCCGCGCCGCTCCATCCCGTCGGAACTGGGCTCGACTGCTCGCTGGCATTCGCTGACGGTGCCCCCTCTGGGCTACCATGCGTAGCCAGAACGATGGCGATGGGGGTCCCGTCCGTGGTAGCGCGCTGTCGGAGCTCGCCCGCCAGTCGCTTGGCCATCTCCCAGCTATCTTGGCCGACGGCGATTCCCACTACGATCAACTTGTTGGAAGCACCTATTTGGGACCGAGCGAACGAGTGTGGCATAGAAGGTTGATTTCGGCAAAGCTCTCACAAATTGCGCAGGATTCCTGCCGGACTCGTGAAGGGCGGCTTGTAGAGGTTCGAGAAAAAAAGATCGGAGGAAGCACCGAACACTGAAGTTGACTAGCCATTCATGATAGCCGACGCCACCAATTGTAAGGCGGGCCATTCGCTAGCCCTACCCAATCTTTGCAATTTCGTCGACTCAGTGAAACGTTTTTGTTTCCTGAAAGCATGATGGATCGATGGAGCGAACTGCGGTAATTTCATAAAGCCCATGACTAGATACCGAGAAGAATAGCAATCGATTTTCCTCGCGTGCCGTGAACGGCTACGCGCTTTTGCGTATTCTGATCTTGGACAGAGAGTCTGGAGGCTGTGGCCGCTGAGCGGCCACCTGGGCTGGTCCAACCGGCCGCGCTTCGCTCGATGCGGAGACAATGCAACCTATTTAACTGTAGTTAATTCGCCGTGTAACCTAGGCGGGCCGCTCGCACCCATGCCGAATTAACTAGTCGCTTCCGATTCTGGCACATATTTTGCTGAGGCTGTCGTCTGTCTGAGCGCTGATTCGAGCAATCATCGAACCAGCATTCAATCCGCCGAGCATTTGGAACACGGAGAGCCAACTACATGGCAACGATTCTGTTAGTGGACGATCATGCTGATCTGCGAGACATGATGACTCGACAATTGCAGAACCACGGTTACGCTGTGACCACCGCCTGCAATGGCAACGAAGCGGTTTCGCTGGCCGCGCAAGCGGTGCCATCACTGATTTTGATGGACGTCAACATGCCCGAGTTGGACGGATTCGAAGCCACGATACAAATCCGCGCCGCCGAAGGATCCAGCCGAGTTCCGGTGATCGCGCTGACCGCCTATGCGCTTCCGGGAGACGAGGCGCGGGCGATTGCTGCAGGCTGCGATGCTTTCCACGCCAAGCCGGTCGATTTCCCAAAGCTCATCCGCCAGATCACCGCATTGATCGGAGATGCGCCGGTGGACAATATAGTAGAAGGTGTTGTAGACACCCCAGCAGGCCCCTCTGCTGACACCCTAAAAAAAGACTAACTCGTTTTCGCCCCCCCCTGAGACCTAATTATGAGCAACACGACTCTGCTGGAAAATTCCCCTTCCGAATCAGCGCAAAATATTGTCGGCATGGGCCCTATTTTGCTGAAGACGGGAGTCGCCTTCCGTGTCTGGGCCCCCAATGCAGACCGTGTCAGCGTCATTGGCGACTTCAATAACTGGGACGCGAAAGCAAATCCGCTACAGCGTGAAGAGAGCGGTTGCTGGCTAGCGGTGGTAGAGGGTGCTAAGCCCGGCGATGAATACAAGTATGAAATCGCCAACGGAGACAAAACCTTCCAACGCATCGACCCACGCGTCCGCGAAGTGACTAACTCAATCGGCCATGGCATCGTTCATAGCCCAGACTTCGATTGGCAGGGGGACGATTTTAAGATGCCAGCCTGGAATGAACTGGTGATCTATGAGACTCATATCGGCACCTACAACCGCAGCGACGAGGACACTGTCGGAACCTTCGAGGATTACTTGGCCAAGCTGGATCACTTGAAGCAGTTGGGGGTGAATGCTCTGCAAATCATGCCCATCGCCGAATTTGCGGGGGACCTTTCGTGGGGTTACAACCCAGCGCATCCGTACGCGAT
>CAKQNH010000345.1 GCA_934255105.1 uncultured Pirellulaceae bacterium | reverse complement strand
GCCCTCCCCCTTCCGCCCTCCCCCTTCCGCCCTCCCCCTCGCCTAGGCTCGACCCCTCCCGCGCGGGCAGGGGTGCGGTTCGCGTGGGCAGGGAATGACTTGTGGGGTATAAAAAGGCAAGAGTGCCCGTTCTACCTACAAGATAGCCGATGCTAGGCGTTCACATCCGATTATCTAAGCTTTTCCCTGTTTCCTTATGCGCAAAATTGGGTAGCAGCTCGCCAAAGGCTTCCAGTAGGTCCTGCTTGGTCCATTGCTGTCTGGCGCGCATAGCAGCGATACGCTGGGCAAAGCTCTGCAACTGATCAATTTCAGCCATAGCTTCGTTGCGGACCACCCCTATTTCTTCATAGCGCTCCCAGTCCACTTGTTCGCTATCGGTGTAGAACTCTTCGAAGTCCTTTTCGCCCGTCGTATCGGTTTGGAAAAAGTAGCACGGCCACTGCCGCTTAGCTGCCAACTCGTCCACTCGCCGCCGAGCCTCCTCCTCTGTGTCGCACACATATGGCTCATAACCCAGAGACAGCAAATACCTCTCTGCCATCGCTGAAAATGTAATCAGATGCAGACGTGGGCTGAGTTTAGGGAAGTAAATCTCACGGTCGCGACCTTGCAAAATCGAGAATAGACAGAGCTGAGCCCCCTCTTGTCCGGTCACAAAATACCGCCGGATGTCATTGGGCGCAGAGAGTGGCTGGCGCTTGATCATCCGCTGAGTCCAAGCGTGCGGCAACGACCCATCGGAAAAGGCCACGTTGGCAAATCTCGCCGTCGAGACAGATGTCGGGCTGTCGTCGCCCAGTAGAAACATTTCCATGATGCGTTTGGAGCCGCCCATCATATTGACCGGGTTTGCCGCCTTGTCGGTCGACACGCAAAAAAACTTTCTGGCCTTGCATTGCTGCGCAAACTCGAGCAGTTGGCGAGTCAAGAAGATATTAACATCGACCAATCGCATCAACGTGAACGGATCTTTTTCGCTGCGGACATGCTTCAGCGCAGAGAAATTGAGCACATAGTCGTAGGAGTTGTCTTGCGTCAGCGCCTGTTTTGCAAACGCGGCGAATTCGGCCCCCAAAGCGTCGAAGCAATAAGCGTGGAATTCGCCGTCGATGTAGCCCAACGACGAGCGAATATCGCGCACGAGTTCAGCCAGATTATTCTCTGAAGAGTCGATCACATGCAGAGCTTGTGGCCTGCGCGAGAACAGCTCGTGTACCACGGCTCCACCGATGGACCCAGCCCCCCCCACTACCAGAAAGCGACTGTTAGCGATCAGCTCGCTCAATTCTGCTTCATGCTTCCGCAAGTCCTCCTCGAACAACGGCGCACTGCGACCAACGATTTCCAATAACGAAACTTGCTTCATGAGATCAAACTTAGAGTGTATGCGAGGGATTGAATCAGCGCTATCCAGAGTAATTGGTATCCTGACGCGTGAGCGAGGCATTCAGGACTGTTTTTTGCTCACGCGTCTGGGCACCACACATTGTCTTATCGGATATTGATGCATACCCTTGAATTCAAAAGTATTTCGACACTTCTCGCTGAACGCCACCGATAGTCTCGATTTTTCGTACTCGTACTCAATGAAATGGTACTCGTACTCCTACTCGATTCGCATGGGGCATCGAGTAGGAGTACGAGTACCGCCTACGGCTGAGTAGGAGTGCGGAAATGCAAGTAAAGGTGAGCGTGCTGCTGATTTTGCTCGACGAATATGGTGGCGTTCAGCGAGAAGTATCAGTATTTCAGCAAAAATGTAAGGCAACTAATAAATCGGATTAATGACTTCGCGGTTTAAACGGACGGGCTGGCGTCCCACACACAAACTGTTCATCGGCTACATCGTGAACGACCGTGGCACCGGCTGCTACAAAGCAGCGTTTGCCGATTTTAACGCCCTGCACAACAGTGCAGCCTGTGCCTAAATGGCTTCCGTAGCCAACCTCCACATTACCTGACAGAGTGACCCCCGGACCAATGTGGCACTGTGGTGCTATACGACAATCGTGATCCACCGAAACTCGCGTATTAATAATCGTAAAATCTCCTACAACCGCGCCTGGCTGGAGTACTGCGCCAGCGTGAATTTGGCAAGTCTCTGCTAGTTGTGAGTCTGGAGCAATCCATGAGAATGGGTGTCGCAGCCCCGCGAATTGGTAGCCTAGAGGCTGAAATTTCTCGATTGATCGCGCTCGAGGACAATCTGGCCTGAATGGCCAAATCGAGCCAACCCCGCCCACCAAACGGACTTGCTCTGGCGAGTATCGCTGCAAAAGTTCTGCGTCGGTGATGATTTCGAAAGAAAAGCATTGTTGCGCAAACCGAATCGGATCTAGATCTGTGGCGGCAACAATTGATCGGCCTGCTGCCTGCAATGCTGCCGCTACAACTCGACCATGTCCGCCGAAGCCGATGATTGCGATCGGTGGGCTCATGAACGCTCTTTCGACCATGTGGGTGATAGATCTGCCGAGCTGGGAATATTAATTACGCGGTCGCAGAGCTCCTCAGTTCGCTCTAGCGTGCCGCGTGGAGCGCTGGCATACATCGGTTGTTGGTGCATTGGACGCCACAGCGGTCGGCATTGGTAGCCTGCCGAGTTGAGCCGCTCTAGCAGTTCGTCTCGCGACGATTCATAAGCCGCCGTTAAAACCAATGCGTTGAGCCAATAGTTGCTGTGGCTATCGCTCGGCTCGCGCAGGAATTCGGCAATGTTTGAGACCGCTTTAAAATTCGCCTGGTATCGCTTGGCGGCAATCAATTCTGGCAAGACTTCAAGCTGTGCTAGGCCTAATGCGGCATTGATGTTCGGCATGCGGTAATTCCAACCGACTGCATCGTGTTGGAATTCCCACGCATGCGGCACTTTGGCTGTCGTGGTTAGGTGTTTTGCTCGGTCGGCTAGATGCTGGTCATCGGTGAGGATTGCTCCGCCGCCGCCCGTCGTCAATATTTTATTTCCGTTGAAACTGACGGCTGCCAGCTTCCCAAAGCGCCCCGTATGCTTGCCACGATAGGTCGAACCCAACGACTCTGCGGCGTCTTCCACCAGTGGCAGGTCATACTCGGCACAGATCTCGACGATCGCGTCTAGATCGCCAGGATGCCCCAAGCAATGCATCAAACAGACCGCGGCGATCCGCCGACCCGTTTGGCGATTGATTGGCCCATGGGGGCCAACCACGCTGATTTCTTTTAGCCGAGTTCTCAGAGCCTCAGGACAAATGGATAGGCGAGTGCTAGACACATCTATGAAGTGCGGGATTGCTCCGCAGTGGGCGATCGCGTTGGCCGTGGCTATGAATGTCAGAGAAGGCGATAAGACTTCATCGTCGCGTCCCACGCCGGCCAGATGCAAGCAGACCTGCAACGCCGCCGTGCCATTGACCGTTGCCACCGCCCGTGCGCAGCCTGTCATGTTGGCCAGCTCTGTTTCAAAACGCGTTACATACGAACCCGCTGAGGAAACCCAACCAGTATCCAAACATTCCTTGACATAATCCCAAGCCTTCGGCGGCAGATATGGTCGATGCAGCAGCACCATTTCTGCAGCCGGCCCAAGCGTTCGTTCCATGGCTCCCAGGACCGCATCGACCGCTTCACTATGTTTATTATTCATTGGCAGTTTCAATTCGTTCGAAGAACGTTCCAACATCTCAACCTAATTCTTTTTACCTTTCAGGCCGAAGGCCTATCCGATTATCCAGCCCCGGCTACAAGCCGGGGTGATGTGGCAAATGAACGCCCCTTCGGGCCAACGGCCCAACCGATTATCCGGCCCAAAATGCGAGCCTGCTATTTAAGCGTAACATGCCGCAGGAATACTTCGAACAAGTCAAATCCATCCCACACCGGCGAAAATTCAAGCGCTTGGCCGATCGGAACTATGCGATCGATTCCTGCGCATACGTGCTCCGTCAAAAACGTTCGCATGGTGTCCACGCTAAGACCTGCATAAGTCACGGTTTGAATAGCTCGCGACATCGAAGGCAGCAACTCCTCGAACGACTGAATTGTTGTTTCATAAAAAATTCCGCCTCCACAATGAATGTCCGCCTGCAGTATTTCCTGCATCCGATCGTGTTGGAAAGTGATCCGTGTCAGTCGATTGTGCTGAGAAGGGAGCACCTTTACTGGCACCGCAACCGCCGCTCGATTGGCTGCCACCAACTTATTTACAAAGTCAACATCCTCAAGGTCGTCGGAAAGGTCGGCACTGGCTTCCGCTACATAGCTCCAAAATGCATTGGTGGCAGGATCGTCCAGTGTCTTCCCATGCCACACTACAACCTGCGGGGAAGAACAGGCTGCCTGACCGAACTGATAGGCATCATTAGCGAATCGTTGAGCTAGCTGCTTTCGTTCTTGCAACTTGGCACTAGCCCAGAATTCGCTGTCGATCAAACACAACGATAGCTTATTCGCAAAGGTAACTTCATTGGCGGTTGGTCGCAAAACTGCTCGTCGGATCGCGCGCACGGTGTGGTCTCCCCCCCAGATCACCCGCGTGTCGCATTCAGCAGATAGAAGCCTGTTGATTTCGTCCGAATGTTCGTACCGCACTACCGCCACGCTTGATGCGATCCCTTGATGTCTGCTTTCCCTTAAACATGCGTCAATCGACTTGAGTAGCAGATCCAGTTGTGGTGCAGCCCTGTTGGAAAGCCTAACAATGTTGCGATTGCCACACAGCAAAGACAATAGCCACGAGTACACGAAAATCGTATCTACATTAGCTGGCGCAATATGAAGCACTGTGCCGCGCGGCAGCAATATACTATCCCTGTACTTCAGTTGGGCTTGCTCGATAATCCGAGTCAAGTTGGCGGGCCGCATCCAGAATGCTAGAGCGACTAGTTCGGGATGTCGTCTGACGCGGACATCGCTTAACAGCTTGCTTGACAGTTCGCTAGTAAAATTGAATAGACTTGCGTCAAACGGGCGCGTTAAGGGTGCTTGCGCGACTGCGCTCCACAGGCCAGCGTTGTTCAAGACCGGAACGATTCTCGGCTCACAGCTCACGATACTAATGGCCCAAATTCTTGTGCGTATCGCTACAGCCTCTTACCTCGGCTCGCCGAAGCCTACCTAGCACACGCATCGTTTTTCCTAGCCTGCCGCAGGAACAGCGGTCTTCGTCCACTACCAGCCCCACATCTTCCGTCAGCAAACTATGCCCAGGGTAGCTTCGCGGCAAGACTGATAAAACTTGGATTAGTCCAGATTCACCATTCGGCAAGACCCGCCAATCGAGCGGTCGACGTATCAGCACGTCGGCGAAGGCGGGGGCGTGTAAGACTCCCTGTTCGCACTCCATAAAAATCGAGCCAACCTGCTCTGCCATGCCATAAAAATTGTGAACGCGACGTATGCCAGTCACCTCAGCCAGCCTGGATTTGAACGTCGGATTGTCTACCGCCTGCTCTTCGAGTTTCTTCCAGCCACCACTGTGCAACAGGATCGCTTGTTCCAATCGGACTGCTATCGACAAATCGCGGAGTGCCTGGATAAAGTACTTCCACACCATGAAAGTGAAGCCAAAGACTAACACGGGCGTCTCTCGGTGACGCTCCAGGAAGCTCTCAATAGCCTCTAAGTCCAGAGACATGCCTTGGTCGCGCAGCGCATAAGTCAGATCCCGCCCGAAGTTAGCTATACCCAGGATACCAGCTCCACGGGCTGATAGGGAAAGTCTGTCTTTCAAAACGGATGGATGATCGATGATCAGCA
This sequence comes from uncultured Pirellulaceae bacterium, assembly GCA_934255105.1. GTDB lineage: Bacteria > Planctomycetota > Planctomycetia > Pirellulales > Pirellulaceae > Aureliella. Next base: position 169 of record CAKQNH010000345.1, on the reverse strand, counting down.
TCGGCAGTCGCTGAACTCCGATGAAATCTTGCAATGTCTTCAGCAAGGCTCGAGTTTGGGCCGAGGCGGTCTCTTTATCTAAAAAGATCTGCGAGACCTGTTGGCCGACCGTCCCCGAGGATGTCAAGGTCTTGAAGACCGATGAACGTTCGATGGACATCAGTTCGAG
>CAKQNH010000344.1 GCA_934255105.1 uncultured Pirellulaceae bacterium | reverse complement strand
GAGCTGGAGTCATCTGCTGGGACTCTAGCCTAGCTAAGACAAATTGATCGATGGCATTGGTTGGCCAGCGACGGTTCTCAACTGCTGGAGGCAGGTGGCGGACGACCGGCTGAAAGGCCCACCACTGCCGATCCTCACGTGCAATCTGGCCGGTCTCTTCACGCAGTAGCGCTGTGTTCTCGGGCCACCGCGCACCTGCGGCGATCCACTGCTCGAACTGCTTTACCACGCTCTCTGCCAAGGGACCGTCTGGCGGCATTTCGAAGCTTTCGTACCGCAGGGCTTCCATGATCAGACTCTCGTCAGGCGAGCCAGGTAGCAGAACTGCGCCGCTGTCTCCGCCGGCCAACATGGCTGCGGCCGAATCGAGCCGCAAGCCCCCTTCTTGCTTCTTGGTGCCATGGCAGCCGATGCACTGCTGGACCAGCACTGGCCGTATCGCACTTTCGAAACGATTGCTGTCGACCTGGTCTGCGTCAGCGCTGAAGGTAAAGGTGGCGGCCAGGCACCAGCTACATGCCAAAATCCAGCCACAGCAGAGCGGCTTGGACACAGGCTGCTGGGAGGGCACCATGCCAAGACACTGCCGAAGATATACGAGTCTTTGAGGCAGACTTATCGTCCCGGCAAAAAAGCGGAAGCTCGACTGGGTGCGCTGCATAGCTTGACTACGGAGGGGGAGCAGTAGAAAACGCGGTGGGGTCACCCCTTTATTGTAGCCGAATTAACTAGGCGACGGATGCCCGTGATCGGAATCAGCGACCTTGGATTGCGGCGACTTGTCGTATCTCTGGGTGGTGCTTGCGAGTAATTCCAGCGCGGGCTAATCATGGTTGGCGCGGCACCTGCGGCTAGTCGCTTAAATTCCCTCGAGCTTAATCATCAGAGTCTTTTAGCTCGTGGCGTCACAAAAAAAAAGCGGCCAGAGTTGTGACTCGGGCCGCATTGATGATCCAAAGCGTTCTCGGCCTATAAGCCTAAGCCGCAAGCGCATTTATTCGCGTGGGCGGATCACGCCGGTCAAACCTGCGTAGTCGACGCGGTCGTCGCGGTGCCACAATGGTTGGCCATCGCCGACACGTAGACGCAGGATCTCGATCTTCTCAGCCGAACCGGCTGGCGCGTCGGTTGGTTGGAAGTCTTCATTGATCGCGGGATCGAAGTCTTCGTCGTGTCCATACTTCAAGATGGCTTCGAAGACATTCTTGCAAACGTCGCTCATAAAATTCTCCTCTGTGCTTTGCTTCTGTGGCTTGGAAAGATGATTGATTATTTTTTGATTAGCGAGCGTTCGCGAAATGAATTTTGAATTCAACCGACGAAGTCACTACTTGATTGTAGGTCGACAACAGATGCGATTATTCACGCTTGGGGAGCGAAGTCAAGAATTTTTTCCGCAATTTCAACGCGTCTGGCCGATACTGCTTGCTCTAGGCGTCGCGCTGGTCTCACAAATCCTGCGCGCTGGGTCAGCGAGAGTTTGCCGAGCATCGCGGCTGCGACGGGCGGTCGCTGGGGGACGTATGTAATCGATGTTGCGCTCTCTCCCCTGCGTCGTTGTTTATGGAGCGATTTGTTCCATCGGAGCTGCGTGTCAAGTGGGCTGGTCAATTTCGACTGAGCGACGACAAGTAGACTCGCACTGCTATGCCGAAGGATTAGAGGTGCGACAATCGGTCACTAGAAACTTTTCTGAAATCGCCTAGCCCGTATGGGGATTGCTAGACACTTTGTATTTTGAAAACTATCCAAGGGAATATTTCAATGTGGTTGCAACACGAGTTCCGACTATCGCCCAAGCCGCGTGGCTTCCATTTAGTGACCGAAGAGATAGTGCATGGGATACCGCAGCTTAGCCAAATTGACATTGGCCTGATGCATCTATTCTTGCTGCATACGTCGGCGGGACTGACTATCAACGAGAATGCCGACCCCGATGTGCGCGTGGACATGGAGACCTGCTTCAACCACTTGGTGCCAGAGCGTGGCCTGTCGTTGGTGCATACGGTGGAGGGCCCCGACGATATGCCGGCGCATGTCAAGTCGTCGCTGCTGGGGGTGTCGCTGACGATTCCTATTCGCGACGGCAGACTCGTCCTGGGGACTTGGCAAGGAATCTACCTGTGCGAGCATCGCAATCGCGGCGGATCCCGAAAAGTGCTCGCAACCATCCACGGACAGGCTGTAGATTTATAGCCTTGCAAGGCTTCAATGGCAGTGGAATTCGCCTAGAGATCTGTCCAGACTAGATCTTGGGGTTGCAGTCTTAATTGTAGAACGGTTGTCCCAACCGTTTTCTGTAGAACGGTTGCCCCAACCGTTTTCTGTAGAACGGTTGTCTCAACCGTTTTCTGTAGAACGGTTGCCCCAACCGTTTTCTGTAGAACGGTTGCCCCAACCGTTTCCGAAGCAGTTGGGACAACTGCTCTACACTCTACCCCGATATTAAAGCTAGACGGAGTACTAGGCTCTGGGCCATGCGGATTGCCGAAACATGGGGTTAGTTCCTTTGCGTAGGAATTCACAGCCCAGGCGGGATGCGCGGGTGATTCGTAATTCACCATTTCGTGGTATGTTTAGTAGTGCGTACCGATTTTGATTGCGAACCCAGGAGGATGACTGAAGACATGACCGACACCATACAAAAGTACAATGCCGCTGAAAAACTGAAGGATCAAGGGAAGCTTGACGAAGCAGTCGTATTGCTCAATGAAATTTTGGCCACAGACCCGAATCATATTCTGACCCATCTGACGCTGGGACGCATCTGCACTTTGCAAGGCAAACATGCAGAGGCTATCGCGCACGGCGAAAAAACTTGCCAGCTTGAACCCAACGAGGCATTCAACTTTACTGCTTTGAGCGTTACCTACCAACGCGCGTTCGCAGGTACTCAGGAGCACAAGTACATTCAACTGGCCGAAGATGCCATGGCCGAGTCGCGACGTTTGGAGGCGATGAAGTAACGATGGTAAAACGTACAGCCAATGCGGACGACTTGCCGCTGCCCCTGGAGGGCAAACGAGTTTTGTTTTTTACCGGTGATATCTACGAAGATCTGGAATTGTGGTATCCCAAATTGCGTTTGATCGAAGCCGGTGCCAGCGTGGTAGTTGCTGGTGAGCAGGCTGGGGCCGAGTATGCCGGCAAGCACGGCTATCCGTGCCGCCCGGATGTGACGATCGACTCGGTGAATTCGGCCGATTTTGACGCGCTGGTGATACCGGGTGGCTTCATGCCCGATCGCCTGCGGCGACTGCAGAAAGTTTTGGATCTGGTCCGCGAGTGCTTTGCCGCTGGAAAGCCCGTGGCGGCCATCTGCCACGGCGGATGGATTCCCATCTCTGCCGGTATTTACAATGGCCTGCGCGTTACCGGTTCGCCGGGGATCAAAGATGATCTGATCAATGCTGGCGGTTTGTATGAAGATGCTGCGGTAGTAGTAGACCGCAATTCGATCAGCAGTCGTCGCCCAGATGATCTGCCGGACTTTTGTCGCAGCTTGATCGCGATGATGTCCACCGCTGCGTCCTAGCTGCTGTTGTGGGGCTGCAGCGGGGCCGGCCCACTGCAGCCAGCTACTATCTTTCCCAACACTTCCGTCGCGGGCTATCCTGCTCCACTCACAAACAGGAATCATTGATGCACGTTGTCCACCACGGAGCCTATCCTGGCGTAACCGGCTCGTGTCATCAACTGGTTATCAACGAGTCCCGATCGCTGTTGATCGACTGCGGATATTTTCAAGGCAATGAAGCCAAGGGACGCGATCAGGAGAAGATCGAATTCCCGATCGACAGTGTTGGCGGGTTGATCGTCACGCACGTCCACTTAGACCATGTGGGACGCATTCCGTATCTGATGGCCGCCGGCTTTAGTGGGCCGATCTATTGCAGCCCACCATCGGCCAAGCTCCTACCCTTGATGCTGGAGGATGCCATGCGCGTGGGCGTGACTCGCAACAAACGCTTGATAGAGCGATTTCTGGTGGACCTGCGCAAGCACATTCGCCCGCTGGCTTACGCGAAGTGGCACAAGATTGACGGTGGCATTCGCCTGCGATTGATGCCAGCCGGTCACATTTTGGGATCGGCCGTGGTGGAAGTCGAACACGCGGGGGAGCGGTTTGTATTTAGCGGCGATCTGGGCAGTCGCCATCAACCGCTGCTGAAGGATCCACAGAGTCCCGAACGGGCCGACTTCTTGGTCCTTGAGAGCACTTATGGCGATCGCAATCACGTCGGTCGCGAAGAGCGCACCGCGCAGCTAGAAAAGCTAATCTGTCGCACGTTGGAAGACAAAGGAGTGACTATTATCCCAGCCTTTAGCCTGGGCCGCACGCAGGAACTGCTGTACGAACTGAATGAGATATTCGCGCGCGTTGAAAAGCGCCAAGGCTGCTCGCTGATGCGCGCCGTGGATGTCTTGGTCGACTCGCCGCTGGCCTCGCGTTTCACCGAGATCTACAACGATTTGCGAGAATACTGGGATGACGAAGCCAAGCAGGTGTTGACCTATGACAATCAACCACTGGTGTTCAATAACTTAGTTCAGATCGATGAACATAGCGAACACCTCGATACCGTCCAATACTTGAAAGACTCTAAATTGCCAGCCATCGTAATTGCCGCTAGTGGCATGTGCGCCGGCGGCCGAGTGGTCAACTACCTCAAGGAGTTCATCGGAAATCCCACGACGGATATACTCTTTGTCGGCTATCAAGCCGTCGGAACGCCGGGACGTTATATCCAAGACAGCGACTGGGTCAGACTGGACGGCAAACGCTACGACATCAAGGCTCAGGTCCACAAGTTAAGCGGCTATTCGGCCCATGCGGACCAGTCCGATCTGCTGCGGTTTGTCGAGGGGATGGCCGAGCGTCCCAAAGCGATTCGTTTAGTGCACGGTGAAGAGCAGCCGCAAGCCGCGCTCACCGCGGAACTGCAAAAACGGGGCTACACAGTTGTCTAGTAGTTCGGGAAAGCGACGTTTTTTGGCCGACGGCCGTATTCCATGGGTGAGCTCCGATTGACTATGGCCGTTGGCCAACCATTCATAAGTCAACCATTCATAAGTCAATGATTTGTCAGCCAATGATTCGTAAGACCAATGATTCGTAAGGCCAATGATTCGTAAAGCCAATGATTCGTAAAGCCAATGATTCGTAAAGCCAATGATTCGTAAAGCCAATGATTCGTAAAGATCGAGCAAGCATGACACAGAACGCCACCACCGCAGACCAACCTCCGCGTCGACAACTGGGCAATTCGGACTTATGGGTTAGTCCCGTCGGGTTTGGCTGTTGGCCAATTGCCGGTGTGTCGTCCCTCGAGGTCAACGATGCGGACAGTTTGGCCACGCTGCACGCTGCCATCGATGCGGGCATCAATTTTTTCGACACGGCCTTCTCCTACGGTTATACCGGCGAAGCGGATAAGCTGTTGGCGCAGGTTCTATGCGATCGATCCGCCGAAATGATCATAGCCACTAAAGTGGGCTCGCATTACGACTCCCAACGACGACGGATCGTCGATGGCCGCCCCGAAACGCTGCTGGCCAATGCCAAGCTGGGATGCGCCCGTTTGGGAGTCGACAGCGTGGACGTGATCTACCTGCATGAGGTAGATCCACAAGTTCCAGTGGCTGAATCGGCGGGCGGCATTGCCCAAGTCGTGCAGCAGGGTTGGGCGCGTTATGCGGGCGTGTCGAATGTGGACGCCGCCCAGTTGCAGGAGTTCCACGCCGAGTGTCCGGTGATCGTGGTGCAGCCACCGTTCAACATGTTTCAACCCGAGCATGTCGCCGCCATTCGGGATATTTGCAACCAACACAATATCGCCATCGCCTGCTACTGGGCGCTAATGAAAGGTTTGTTGGCAGGCCACATCGATCGCGACCATCAATTCGA
>CAKQNH010000343.1 GCA_934255105.1 uncultured Pirellulaceae bacterium | reverse complement strand
GAGGTGCCGTCGCCTGCGCAGGCCGCGATTGAGGGTTGGAAATCGCTGTGGTTCATCAGTGCGCCAACCGTTGATTACCGTGCCTTGTGGATCGCGGCCTGCTGCGGCTCGGCGTTAAACTAAAGCAGCGAGCCGAAACAAATGCTTGAAACCGAACGAATTCAGCGAGTTGCTTTTCGCTCAAAGTGGTCGCGGAGGATGATCGTGCGGTAGTGGTCAAAGAGACGGCCCTCGCGTCCTTGGTGGGTTAGATAGCCGCGACGCTTGGTTGGCTGCGCATGGTCGAGTGCCTCCGCCTCAAACCGCTGCTGGTCGTGGGGAGACATCGCGTTCCAGAACGCCGTAAATGGCGCTTGGCGGCGTTCGTTTTCCTGACGGGCTTCGGCCTCCCGTTGGCTCGATAAATCCCGTGCTCGGCAAGTACGGGATTTTTCGACAGCTTTTCGGGCGGCTATCTGTTGTGATGTTTCAAAGCCAGTGGGAAATGCGATACTGGCTGGCTGACGGATAGCTTGCACAAGGAACCCGGCACCTCGATTTTGTCCGCGCAGATTGTACCAATCAAATAGCTCTATCATGGCCTTCACAGTGTCGGATGGATGTTCGCCGACAATTTCGTCTGCGGCGGCTGGTCCAATGCCGCGTTTGGTCAGCTCAGTGCAAAGCGTAGCGATGTCAAAACGATCGAGAACAAGCGGCTGGGTTTTGCCACCATCGACAGTTTGCCGCTTGCCGCGTTTCCGCTCGAAGCGAACGAGCCAGCGTCCCTTCCCCACTTTCTCGAATTGCTGGCTTGCGGGAAGCTGCATTAAGTCCCACTGAGATTGAAGCTCCAATATACCTTTCAGTAGGGCACGCTTGATTTGTGCGGTGTTGTAGTTTTCGGACATGCGCATCTTCAGCCAAGCCAATTCGTGCAGGTCGATAGTGACATGGTTCCGATGGTAGAATCGCTTGTCAAGAAACCGGTATAGGCGTTTAGCCAGGGGGCTCGTCAGCCGCAGGTAGAGCGGCCAGTCCAGTTTTTTCAAGTAACCGGACTCGAAGCTGTTGAAGAGGACTTCATTCCAGGTGAATCGCGATGATTTTGAGGCAACAATGCCGTTTGTAGATTCCCGGTGGTAGATGACCAGATTGTCGAAGATGCCAAAGTCGCGGTTAACCCTCCTTCCTTTTCTCTTCAATGACAACCGTTTGCGTGCTGTTGTTAATTACTAGGTTACTAAAACAAATTAGCGTGAGCGACGCGAAGCGAGTGACTACCTGACCTACGAGAACGCGGCGGGGCTGTTCGCCGATTTCCATGCGAACCGTCACACCTTCATCACCAGTCTTTCACGGGCCAACGTATCACCGAAGGTAGCTCAGACGATGGCACGGCATAGTGACATTCGGCTGACGATGAACATCTACACTCATACCGACCTCGATGAGAAGGTGGCGGCCGTTGCGAAGCTTCCGAGTTTTCGCGCCTCCATCCTGGTGGCCAGCGCGGATTCCATGGCTGCGGCAGCCTTACCAACGCCACCGGAAGCAACAGAAACCGAAGACCCTGAGCAAGCTCAGCAGCGCCACAGCAGCACATTGGTGGCTGAGGATGGCATAGATGGGCAGTTTGTGTCAGAAGACGACAAAATGCCAGTCGGTTCGGCAGCTAACGATAAAAGCCATAAGTCCTTAGATAGTATGGACTTGGCATCGCATGACACACTATGCCATGACAGAAAACAAATACGCCCGATAGGATTCGAACCTATAACCCTCGGTTCCGAAGAGCAACTTTTCAGCAGGCTACATTGCTGTAAAACACCACTAAACCAACGTTTCCTATGCTAGCACAGTGCAACGATTATTGCAATCATTGGCAGTAAATCGCAGTAGTTCGGTATTTATCGGTAAATCGTCGTTTATCGCGACCGCTCATCCTCGGTTCTCTACCGAATAACCCCACGAAAAAGCCCCCTGCGATTAACAGGGGGCTCTACTGTCGGCGGTCGTGCTGTCGGCCTCAGCTTCAGCGGCTGCCAGCCGGCTCGGGATACTTGGCCTTCAGGTCCAGGAACGCTACTCGCTCAAGCTCCACGCTCTCACGATTGCAGATTAGCAGGGTCACAACGTGGTAGACCGCATCGGGGCCCCGGCCAAGTGAGCCAGCCAGCCCAACGGCATGAACTCGCAGCTTGCCGGGTGACGACATCGCGCGTTCAACTCGGGCGGCCCACAAGTCGATCAACTTCGGGTCGCTGGTCACGCAGTAGATCGCGGTCAGATCCTCGCGGACTCGTGCGTCTGCCACATAGGAAAGCGACTGCCAGTCATCGGGGTGAGATTCCTTGAGCGCGGCAAACCTCGAGCTCGCCAGCGTCTTGGCCAGGCCGTCTACTTCCTGTTGTTCTCGATCGTCGTCGTCGTCGTCGTCGTCTTCTTCCGTGGAGACAACCGGGGGTCGATACGCTGCAGGCAGGCAGGCCGTGGGAATGGCTGAGCAGGCTAGCAGGATTGCATTTCTTCGAAGCATGGGAAACTCCTTAGGGAACGTGGGGTGCTTCGTGCGTGGTGAAAGCGGCGGAACCTCCCGCCACTGGGAGAGAGAATCAATAGGGCTCGATCAAGTCGCACGGTTGCGGCGTCTTGACGAAACGCTGGTCGATGTAGGCCTCGGTGATCTTGCGGCTACTGTGCCCAAGTAGCACGGTCGCGTTGCCTCCTGCAGCTTCGTAGTAGGTGGCTACGGTTCGCCGGATCTTGTGAAACTTGCTGCGTCGGTCGGATGGTAAGCCAGCATCATCTAGAATCTTGCCGAACTTTTCCCAGATGTAGTTGTAGCCCTCCCACCATGGGAATATCAGCGGTTCTTGACTCAAGCCCCGCATTCGCTGCAGCATTTCCTGCGTTTTTTCGCTGAGCTTAAAAACCTTGCCGCTCTGCTTGCCCTTGCGGCTGGTTGCTGGCACCGTCAACCATTCATCGGGTTTGAAGTAACGCGCCGATGCGTTCGCCAGTATCCAGAATGGTTCGCACAAGAACTTCCCACCATAGGCTCTCGGGGATGCCGTTGTAGTCGCCTCTCAGCTCACTGATTGCTTTAAACAGACGCGTCAATTCTTCGCGAGTCCAAGCGTCGGGGATAGCTTGGGACGGATCTGGCTTAGCTAGTTCGGGCCATGTCGTTAGAAACTGCCTCCTTACAGCAAAACGCCAGATAGCCATGAGATTACAGAACTCCTTGGCAACTGTGCTCATCGAATTGCGATCAGCCTCCGACGCCAAATAACCAGACACAGCGTCATCGTTCAGATCTGACAGTAGCGCCGGGCGGCCCATGAACCGCGAAAACTTGCGGAACGTTACTTCGTAAAGCCGGGTAGTGCAAAGCGACTTGCCTAGCAACCGCTTAGGCTTGTAATGCTTGAAAAAGAAGTGCCTAAGCGTGATTTCTCCGTTGTGTTCCTCGCAGAGGTCCGTACCGGGGTCGTAGGCCGGTGGTTCCTCGTGCTTCTCTCTGAACCCAACGACACGCCGTTTTTTGTTAAAGCCTCCAAGTGACCGCAACGCGCTGCAAGCCTTGTAACCGGCTTTCGGCTTCAGCGTGGAGTAAAACTGGCTCTGCTTGAAACTCGCTAGGTTCGCCGGCGTTATATCCTCCAAGGTTACGTGCCTCCCTAGCCATCGCGAGAACAGAACTACTCCACGCCGTTGGTAGTTGCTCAGTGTCTTGTAGAACTCAGACTCGTACTCAGGTTGCTTTTTATTAAATCCGCCAATTGATCGCAACGCACAACAAGCGTTGTATGCGCTCCTCGGATGAAGTGTTGAATAAAAGAAGCTTTCCTGGAATCTCGCTAGATTCGCCGGCGTTACATCTTCTAGGACTGCCGCCTTCCCCAGCCATTGAGAGAACAAGTGCAATCCACGCTGATGATAGCTGCTCAGCGTCTTATAGAATTCAGACTCAGTTACAGTGTGCCTACCCATGGTTCAGCCTCCTACTCAGTGAATCGAACCCCTTACGCTCGCCAGCAAAATCCAGCTCGATAGCCAGGCAGCCAGCGATAGCCAGTGCAAACACACTGCGCCGCAAGTCCTCAGAAGGCGGAACCGACTCGAGCCACACATGCGAGGCAGAGGACAGCTCGTGCAGCCGCAGCACGTCGGACAGATACGGTTCCCGTGTCAAAGCTGTGCTGGTCGTGACGTGGTGCGCGATCCCGTTTCGCACCCTCGCGTAGAGTCTCAGGAACTCATAGTAGCCAGCATCAAATACGCCGGCGCGGCGAAGTGATGATATCTGCGTCTTGAATAGATTTGGCTTTCGCCCATTGGTCTGCCGGGCTATGTGCTGGTCAATCAAGTCGCGAATTGCTGTATGGATTCTGGCGTAACCCAGAATCAATATCAGCCGAGGGTCGCTATCCTCAACTTCAGCGAAGTGCTCGAGCACCTCAATAGTCTTTTGGTCGAAGCTGTCATAAATGATGCTTGGCATAGTATTCCCTCGTTGGGAAATAAACTCGCCAGCGTGACACCTTAGGTCACCCGGGGAACAGAAATAGCACATGGGCAGTGCTCCTACGCAAAAGCCCCGCAACTCGTTCTCAGGCAGGCCAATTACAGACTGCCTTGCGGTCGTTGCCAGCCACCTACGTGGATAAGCTTCGATACCGACACAAGCTACGGGGCTTTCGGGTGCAAGATTGAACTTGCAAGATAAATTGGCTTTGGTTTGAGGCTGGCTAGCCTACCGCATCGCGGGGGTGAGACGCAATAGGGGATTAATTGGCGGGCGAACTTTTTCCCAGCCGGCTACCAATGCTAGCTGTCGCTCCCCATTACCGGCAAACCGTCGCGAATCGCATAGAGAACGCGATTGCCCTCGCGAGAGAGTGCAGCCAGGTCATTCATTGCCTTAACCTGCTGCATTTCTGGACTGTTCTTTGATTGTCGTTGGGCCGCCAAGCGTGCTTGCGTCTCAGCGTAGAACCGATACGCATCCTCACTTCCGGCCCTCATGGACTGGGCCAGCTCGGCGCGTGGCTTCGATTGGCTGGCGGGTAACTTACCAGCGGCTGCATTAGCGCCGGCAGCCATAGTCCGATCGTCAATCGCGCCACTACGGCGCAACAGCAGTAGGTCGGCCAACTCGGCGCGGTAGGTTTCCATAGGCGACTGTAGCGACTTCATTAGATCGCGGCCGCGAGATTGCATTTTCTCCATCTCATCGCGCCGGGTATCTCGCAGTTTCTCTTGTGCCTGCTTTTGCTTTTCAATCAGGGTAAGCTGTCGCTCCATCGCGATGACTCGTTGCACCTCGATCGAATTCAACCCATCGGCCATCAACCGTTTGCGGCGGTCTGCGATCTTGTCAATCAACCCCAGCTCCACTTTGAGTTTGTAGATTGCATCTTGGCCGGCCTTCGTTGCTGCCGGTGCTACCCAATCTTTGGGCCCCTCCTTCATCTGTGCAAACTTCTTATTCTTCTCTTGGAACTTTGCAAGCTGTTCGTCCAGCTTATTGTTGAGTGCGGCAGCTTCAGATAGGTCGGATTGCATTCCAACCAAGTTGAGCGCGCCGCCGTACATCATGCCAATAAGCCCGCCGGAAGCGAAATTGCTTTTGTCGCCAGCTTTCTTTGCAGCATCCATGCGTCTTGCAATCTGATCGTCAAACTGTGAAAAGACAGTGGACAACTCAGATAATGCGTTAGCCGAATTCTTAGAAAACTCTTTGGTAAGTGGTGAGATTTTCTCGCCGAATTTGTCAAGGAAAATCGACCACTCAGCCCCAACTCTCGCAAGTGATCCGGCAGAAGTTTCGGCGATCTTGTCCATCATCCCGTGGAATTTGCCGCCGGCCGCTGTCGCACTCTCAAACGCGGCTGCCACTCGTTCGAACGAGATTCGACCGGCTGACATT
>CAKQNH010000342.1 GCA_934255105.1 uncultured Pirellulaceae bacterium | reverse complement strand
GCGCTCGAGCACGCAGCAGTGCTATCTCGGCAGGGCAATCTGCACATGGTGCCATCCTTTCACGACCTGCTCGTGGCTGGCGTCGCTACCTATAGCCTTGAGTTGTTGCGGGGAGTCGAGGATTTGGATGTGCTCTATGTTCCCATCGGGTTGGGATCTGGGATCTGCGGCGCGATCGCAGCCCGCAACGCACTTGGCCTTAAAACCGAAATCGTGGGAGTCGTGTCCTCTCAGGCTCCAGCCTACGCACAATCTTTTCGCGCAAAAAGTTCAGTCGAGATGGCCGCGACGACCGACATTGCAGATGGGATGGCATGCCGAGTACCGAACGAACAAGCGCTGGCACATATTCTAACAGGAGTTAGCCGCATCACCGAAGTCAGCGACGAAGAGGTGAAGCAAGCCATGCGCGACCTGTTTGAATGCACCCACAACGTGGCCGAAGGCGCAGGTGCCGCAGCCGTAGCGGCAGTGAGAAAGGATGCCGAGAAATTGAAAGGGAGCAAAGTGGCCGCCGTGCTCAGTGGCGGCAATGTCGATCGAGCTGTTTTCGCGAGTGTCCTACAACATGTCGCTCGAAAATGATATCAATGCTGATGCGCGTCCCTTTTACGACCAGTTTTACCCCTAGCATGTTCCGGTCGCAACTCGATATCGACCACTGGTTTATCGCGCCGAATTTCAAGAGCGATGTGGAATGAGTTAGACGCCTCGATCGGTCTAATGCTACCTGCTCTTTTGGGTATGCCACCAAGTGTGATAGTGACTTCATAATTCCCCGCCAGCAAGCCTTGACTTGCAACAATACGATAATGCCCGTCTTTGAAAGCGCAGCCAACTGCTGGCCCTTGGCTGCCTTTACTAGGCAAAAATAAGATTTTTCCATCGTCGACGGGCTGTCCGTTGTGAGTGATTGTGCCGGTGAACGCCAAGCCCGAGCCAGCCCTGCCGCATCCCACGCACACCAAGCCCGATAGGGCTGATATGACAATCAAGCATTGCGCGGTGATTGAATCGATCCCTGTTTTTGAAATCATAGCTCAACCGCCGCTTCACTGCCGGCGCGGGAGCCTAGCGATTGAAAAGTATTGTGATCGATGGAGTAGGAAATAAACTTCACCGAGCCATCACAGAAGACGAAGTTGGCACCGCCGGGGTGCATGCTCCAAAAATGCGACAAGTCATCCGACGAGCCAGGTACGCCGATCCGCAATCCCTCGGAATTGTAGAGTACATGGTCCGCAAAACCATGGAAATCAAAGCCGGTGCCGAGCGCCCACCAGCCCCACTCGCCGACGCTGTCCAAAGGACGTTCTCCGATCAAAAGTGTATTCGATAGTCCGTCGAGAATCCCCGAAAAGCGAATGTTCTTGTTGGTGGCTGGAAAGACGCCATCGCCAGGTAGATCGTGCTTACTGCCTCGACAGCCCAAATAGTTTGAATGTGCGGCCGCGACCGGCTCCGGACCACCCCAATCAGCCGACCAGATTTGCTCTCCAAATGGATCGCTTGGGCAAATGTAAACAGGGATATTTGTTGAGACTTGGGCTTTCGTAATCGACGCCATGAAGGGCTCTATGGCATCGTGGCTGATATCGACCGAATTATACAGCGGCTGCTGTTCGATGTATGGGAGAATGCGGACACGCCATGACCACCAGCCCTGTGTAAAACCAGTACTACTCGATACACGAGAATTATGTGTGAGCAAGAATGGAATCACTTTTTGCGAGTCATGGTAGTTGTGTACTGCCAGCCCGATTTGTTTCAGATGGTTGCCGCACTTGATTCTGCGTGTGGCCTCACGCGCTTTTTGGACCGCTGGTAGAAGCAAGGCGGTGAGGATACTAATGATGGCCAGCACTACCAGAATGTCAAACAGCGTAAAGGCAGATCGCGCCGGGCGACGATTGTAGCAACACATATTTACCTCGGTTTAAATAGGACACAGGCTGCTTTTAAACACACCTTTAACCCGCGCAGTTCACCCGCCCCACAACGCCAGCGTACCGTCGTGATTTGCCGATGCGACATAACGGCCGTCTGGACTATACGCTAGGCCTAGAATTAATCCGCCGTGAGCTGCCGTTTCGCCAATCAATGTACCAGAGTCGATATTCCAGAATCGAATGATGCCATCCGATCCTGCCGACGCCAAAACTTTGCCGCCGGGGTGAAACGCGATCGCGTGTGCCGGCATTTTCCCGCTTCTCAAAACATTCACTTCGCTGCCACATCCGACCTCCCAAACCTTCACCGCCATGTCGCCACCTATCGACACAACACGATTGCCGTCGGGGTGAAAGGCGACACCGATCACTGATCGAGTATGCCCTTCAGTCCCCGTCAAAGCCAGCATCAACCTCCCCGTCTGCGCATCCCAAACGCGAACCGCGAGATCCTTTCCACCCGACACCAGACGCTCCCCATCTGGACTGAAGGCGAGGTCGTATACTGGACCCACAAGATGCCCTTCGCAATCATGAATGATCCGACATTCAGCGACGTCCCAAAGTTTTATTTTCCCATCGTCATCGGCCGTAGCCAGTCGCTGAGCATCGGGGCTCAACGCGATCGCATTGATTTGAATTGGGTGTGCTTTAACGATCTCACTGGCCAATCGGGTGCCCCTTTCTGCCGGCAGAAGTTGAGCCATGCCGTCGAAGCTGTACCCGCTAGACAACAGGGCGGTTAGCGTGTGAAGGGGTACGCGATTGGCCCAGAAGCTGACTTTTCGTTGGCTCGCGATCCGCGTGCCATCTCGGCTGAAGGCGATCCTGGGGAGCACTCCAACTTGGTCATGCAACTCGTGCACGACTTGGCAGGATTCAATATCCCAAAGCTGGTATTTTAGACCGGGTGTTTGATCCGCTTCGGCAGTATCTTCCTTGCCATCTCCCTGGCCGCTGTCCTCGCGCGACGCTGCCCGATGAAAGGAGCTGAGGGTTTCGAGTTGGCGACCGTCGGGACTGAACCTGACGCCTACATCTTCGATCGTACCGGTGTCGAGTTCGGCAATGAGCTTGCCGGTATCGGTCGCCCAGACGTAAATCGATCCTGTATTCTCGACCGGGGTCCCCAGACGCGACGGCAACTTCGTCGTGGGCTTGAAAGTTGGTACCACGCCGGTGTGGCAAAGGCGTTCGATATAGCTCCATTCCCAACCTCGCAGCGCGGCTGGACATGCCTTGAGCAACACTAGTGCTTGAACGATATCTTTATCGCGCCAAGCGTCGTGGGCTGACAGAACGCGCCGAGTATACAGCATCTGCTCAAGTTTTCCCTGGTATTGAAAGCTAACCACAAGCCCTACGACGACCAGCAGCAGCAGTAAGCTTGCGCCGATGAGCCCCGTTTTCGCTGGATACCGGCGAATCCACTTGATTACTCACATTCCGCACCCTGAAAACGAAGTTCGCGCTGACAAGATAGCGGATGTATGGGAGATTGGGCAAGTTGTATTTGCCTGATTCCCAAATATTCGGAGTGTGGAATGGATGCCACTACACGGTTCAACACGAGGCGCGTCGGCGCGCTTCCAGTAATTGTTGCCTACTTGGAAAAGATGCGCTTGGCTGCAGTCATTGATGCGCATGCCCCCTGGGAGGGCGAAGTTCCATTGGGAACTCTGGTTGAGATTATGGTCTGCAATCGCATGCTTAACCCACGAGCACAATACAAGATAGGCGAATGGGCGGAGAGAGCTGGTGTATGCGATTACTACGGCGTTTCGGCTGAGCAACTTAACGATGATCGTTTAGGGCGTGCCCTGGAGCGAATTGCCACGCACGCGTTATCGGTTCAGTCGCAGTTGGTGCTTAGTCTAGTAAAAGAGTTCAAGCTGAACGTATCGGACATTCACTACGACATTTCTTGCGTCGAGCTGTATGGCGTTTACGAACGCCAGCTCAAAGAGAGCGCTGAAGCTGAGGCCAAATTAAACAAAGAGGCAAGTTCAGATTCAGACCAAACTCGCGGCCAACAACCCAACTTGCTAGGCCCCAAGCCAATGTACGGGCGGACCAAGAGCGGGCGGAAAAACATGAAGCAAGTTCAATTTGGAATCAATGTGGCCCGCGACGGTGCAGTTCCCATCGACCTCCTCCCCTTCGATGGCAATGAGGCGGAAGTAAAAACACACATTGAAAACATGGAGCGTCTGAGGCGAATTCTCCCCAAGAAGAAATTAGTTTACACGGCGGACACGAAATTCGATTCACCGGAGAACCTGCTAACCAACAAAGCTGCTGGCGGTCAATTCCTGTGCGGTGGAGTTTTTCAACCAAACGTAAAAGAGGAATACTTGAAACATCGCTCGAAGATGAAACAGGTCGACTACTGCCCCAAGAGTAAACAACATTTGCCAGAGGAGAAAAGGCCAAAATACAAAGTCTATGAGGTGACTAAGCAACTCGAAGGCAAAGTCGATGGCAAAAGAGTTCGCATGAGTTATCGTCAGCTCTTCGTTTGGAGTGAGGCTAAGCAAGCAGAAGAGTCCAAGACTCGCCAGCGACACATCGACAAGATTCAGGCGGAGTTCGAGACGATCGCCAAGAATCTCAACAAGTACAGTCTCAAGACTCAGGAAAAGATTGTATCGCGTTTGGAATCAGCCAAAGGTAAGTACAGTGCTGGCGAAGTATTTACTTATGAGTTATCGCAATCATCGGGGAAGTTCGTGCTGCGGTGGGGCATCGATCAAGCAAGACTGAACCGACTCAAGAATCTGGACGGTGCTTATGTGCTGAAAACGGATTTGCTTAAATCAAAGTATCCGGCATCTGCTGTCCTTCGAGAATACAAAGAGCAGATCCATGTTGAACGCCGGATCGGTGACATGAAGGGTCCTCTGGCGATCGCGCCGATGTTTCTTGAAAAGCCGTTACGCATCGCGGGCTTGATGTATATTCTGCTGTGGGCGTTGATGGCCATGTCATTGATGGAACGCGACGTACGCAAGAGCCTCAAAGGCGAGCCGATGTTCGGCCTCTATCCAGAAAACCGCCCAAGCCCCGCACCAACGGGCCGCGCCATTCTAGAGCGTTTCGAAGATTTAGCGATTGTCGTTATGAAACATAAAGGCGAAGAACTCCGCAGACTTGTCGAACTAGACAAGGTTCAACGGCACCTAATTGAAATGATGAGCATACCGTCTTCAGCTCTTCGCGCATTTAAAACAAAGTGGTGCCAATCATCCCCTTAGCCGCACCCAACTTCATTTTTAGGGTGCGGAATGTGAGTAGTAATCAACATTTTGGGATTCGCGACGACAGTTCCTAGTTTGAATGATGTTCCAATCAAGTCAGCGATCGCTTCCTTTCTCCGCTGACGGTTGACGAACTGCGCGATGAAATCGGCGCGCACTTGAATACCAGCGGCGATCCCAACGAGTGCCGGCCTGACGATGCGCGACAGATGATGTTAAGGCAAACTCGTCAGTGACCACACGGCGTTGGGTCGAACAGGTGGGAACACGAGCTCGGTTCGATCCGCTCGCGCTGCCCGTGCCGTAACTCGCGGTACTCGTTACGAGCCTACTCCAGGGGCGCAATTGTGGACAGCCAGGGAGCCCATGCCAGCGAGAGAGTCCCAGGGCCACCGAGCGGGCCCTGTGGGGACACTCCTGTGGGGACACAGCCCTTGTTGCAGGAGGTGGGAACCACCCCGCAACGTGCTGTGTCCCCACACCACGTCCTTGGCATGTGGGATGTACTCGTCCAGCCAAGCGTCGAAAAAGCGAACCTTATCGTCGACGAGAAATTCAAAGGGGTCAGGCCTCTTTTTCATCGATTCCGGCTGTGTGTAGGAGTTTTGGACGTCCCCTAGGGCGCATTGTGGTTTCCAGTTGAGTCGGTTCACGATCGACTCGACCCAACTTTCATCACCCCAAGGACGCCCGCGTTTCGCACAGAGTCGAACG
>CAKQNH010000341.1 GCA_934255105.1 uncultured Pirellulaceae bacterium | reverse complement strand
GTCTAGCGGGTCGCCTGAGTCGACAGACCCTAAACCGGAAAAATCTGAGCAGTCTAAATCTGAGCAGCCACATTCTGAACTGTCGGAGCCTGAGCAGCCAACTTCCCCACAGCCAAGCCAGGGCGTCGCCGAGTCATCGAAGGAGGGCGTGCCAGAGTCCTCGGGAGATACTGCGAAGTTCGTCCGCACATCTGCTGGCAAAGTATTCGCCATCCTGGGCCAACTTCTGTCCACCAGCCTGGGGCTAGTGGCGAATGTCGGACTGATCTTTTTTGTGGGCATCTTTATCGCAGTCGATCCAACGCTCTATCGCGATGGGTTTGCTAGGCTGTTTCCACTGCAGCGTCGCAGTCGTGTGTCGGGAATACTTGACCGCATAAGCAGCACCATGTTTAGCTGGCTGATGGGACGCTTCTTGGCGATGTTGATTACGGGTGTCGGAACGGCGATCGCATTGCTATTGCTGGGCGTGCCGATGGCAGCTACCGTCGGTGTCATTACGGGGTTGCTTACCTTTGTACCGAACATAGGAGCTATCGTCGGCCTAGTGCTCGCCATCTTGATGGCGCTGCCGCAAGGTGTTGCAACGGTCTTCTGGGTCGTTGGGCTCTACGCCTTCTTGCAACTACTGGAAAGCAACGTCATCACGCCGCTGGTACAGCAGCATCAAACTTCGATTCCCCCGGCTCTGCTGCTTTCATTTCAAGTCATCATGGGGGCTGTCGCCGGATTCCTGGGGCTGATGGTTGCTACGCCACTTTTGGCCGCTTCGTTAGTGTTGGTAGAACAAGCCTGGATCAAAGATGTACTTGGCGAGCCCGCCGATGAAAACTGAGATCAGCCATGGACCTGTTTAGTATCATATCGCCGTTCAAGGACTGACGATGGGTCTGCTGGCTCAGCGACTGCTTCCATCCGTTCGCTCATCTCCAAACACTTAGAAGCGTTGGCAAGCTCATGAGCTACTCTAAGACTCTTTTCAATCGCTACGTGTCGACAGCCATCCTCTTCCTGTGCTCTGCTCTGGTCGCTACCATCGCAGGGGCATCTTTGGTGAACGCAACTGCGCAGGAGGCCCCCACGGTCGACAAGGTGTTGACGGTCGACGAGCAGCAGAAGCCGATCGAAACACCTGAGAAAGTAGAAGTCCAACCGCTGGCGGTTGACGAGGATATTTCAGCGCGGCTGGAGCGTATCTTCACCGCCACCGGTTGGTTCGAATCCGCCGAAGTTACCACAGACGAAGGCGTCGTATTTCTCAAAGGTCTGGCGGATACGCAACAACATCGCGAGTGGGCCGAGCGCGTCGCCCAGCGCACCTCGGACGTGGTGGCCGTAGTCAATCGAATCGATGTCAAAGCCAGGCCGATTTGGGATACCGCACCGGCGCAAGCCCAACTGCTACAGCTCGGCCGGGACTTCATGCAACTGCTCCCTCTGCTGGCAATTGGAACGGCCATTATATTGCTCTCCTACGGCGCGGCCAAGTTGGCTGCTAAGCTGGTGCGGCATTTGACGGCGCGACGCATCGATAGCCAATTGCTGATGCAAGTCGTCACCAGCGTCGTGGCTGTGCTGGTAATGTTGGTCGGACTGTACATTGCCCTCAAGGTCTCTGGGCTGAGTCGATTGGCCGTAACCGTTCTGGGCGGCACGGGTTTGATCGGCTTGGCACTCGGATTCGCCTTTCGCGATATCGCCGAGAACTATTTGGCCAGCATCCTCATCAGCCTCAATCGCCCTTTCAGTGTTGGCGATTTGATCCAGGTGGCTGGCCATCAAGGGTTCGTTAGGCGAGTCACTACGCGCGGCACGCTGCTGCTGACGGTGGATGGCAACCACATCCAAATTCCGAACAGCACGATGTACAAGTCCGTGATCGTCAACTATTCGTCCTCACCACGGATCCGTAAGGATTTCGCCATTGGCATCGGCTACGACGATTCAGTCGCCGACGCACAAGAAGTGGTGTATCACGTGCTCGAGCAACATAAATCCGTACTCGACGATCCGGCCCCGTTGGTCTTAGTCGATTCCCTGGGCACTTCGACAGTGAACCTAAAGGTCCTGTTCTGGATCGATAGCAAACGGTTCGACGGCGACTCAGTATGCAGTGCACTGATGCGGCAAGCCAAGTCGGCATTGAATGAAGCCAACATCAGCCTGCCTGATGAAGCCCGAGAAGTCATATTCCCCAATGGCGTTCCCGTAACTATTGTGCACGTTCCCAGCGATAGCCAAGCGGCAGTGGAACAACCACGCATATCTGGCGATCACGTGGCAGCCAAAGCCCAGTCGGCGGACAAGGAGCAGTCCAATAGCGCCGAAGGAAATTTGGAAAACACCAGTGAAAAACTACAACAACATGCTGCAGCCACTGAAAAACAAGATGCCGAGAACCTAATCGACTAAGCTTTGTCCTCCTCAGCCAGCCCTTCGTAAACGCGAGTTACCGCCTCGACATCCGAAGACGGCTGCTCCGCTTCAGCCCCCTGTTCACACCAGGCTTGCACCACAATCGCAGCAGTCGCATCGCAGGCTTGCAGTCCGTACGAATATGGGCGGATTCCAGTGGCGTGGGGAAATGCGATGTCATAGATTCGATCGTTGGGTTGCCCATCGCGGCCGATTACACGATAGTAACCGTCGATCGCAATTCCGCCCAGCCGCATCGCTGGGCTGCCGTTGTGCTGCACGATGTTTTCGAGCTGCGATTCGTCGACTCTATTCGCCGCTCCATGATCGCGGAAGGCTGCCATCGCTTCGCTGACAGCACCCTCTCTGGTCAGGCTTGGAAAAGGATATTCGTCAACATCGAGGCTCCCTTGGCCGCTGCAATCGATGAACAAGCGATACGTGCGCAGTTTAGTTTCGCCGTCGCTGTCCACCTCAATCTGAGTCACCCCATCGCGTTTGTCCTTAATTGATACTCGCCCAGAAACCAACTCCAATTTGCCAGCATCGTGTAGAGCTAATAGGGTTTGTGCCGAAGCGAGCGGCATGGCGGCGATGACGTTCATCAAAAAGGGAGTAATCACCTGTCGATAGCGCATGTAATCTTCAGCGCACAGCAGATCGAAGTGGAAGTTTAGCGTGAATATCAAATCGTCGAGCACTTCTTTCCAATGCATCGGCAAGCCTTTGCGCAGTGCGCGTCTGGCTGCGGGGAGTTCCGATCTCATCAATGCAAAGGCATCATCGCTGGCATGCTCGTCGCTCATTTTTTGGACAAAGTCCTCTAGCGAAAAGTCATCGCGGCGCAAGCACTGAACGACGTCTTCGCGGCGGTCTTTGGCGAACGCAGTCGCCAGTGCGGGTCGGCAAACTCGATCGAAGTATGAGTCTAAGGGAAGAAAACCCGCTTCATCGCGAAGGGCAAGCAGCGCATCGCGGTCTACGTGCCGATAGATCTCGCGGAATGGTTCTTCTTGTTCGTATTGCAAGTGTGGGAGCCAACCTTGCGAAGAATGCAAGGCAATCCGGAAGTCCTCCGCGCCGGGATAGGGTTCATAAACTAACCCATCACCATTCGGTGTGAATCGACCATGGCGGTTTGATAAAGATGCCACCACGTCGAAGGCACTCAGCGAAGCACCCAATGTGCCAATTTCAAAGTTGTAGAACTCGCTCTCCTGTGGGATTAACTTATGAATGGGCCATGGGGAAGCAAAGTAGCCTGCAGCCACATCGTCTGGGTCATGGAACGCATGGCCAGTAGCGATCACAGCCCGGTCAACACCAATTATGTTTCCCGTGGCCAAATGAATTTCCACAATGCCTTCTGGTCGTAGATCGACCACATCGGTAACTCGACAGCCAGGTCGCTCATGAACACTGACCCCCTTACCGCGCAACGCCGAGACCGTGGCTTGATGCTGGGTGCGAAAGTAATCGCCGAGCGTCGTTCGGCAGTAGGTTTCATCCGCGTCGATATTCTCTCGCTCTATTCCTTGATAGGCCAACTCCCTATCGCTGAGCGACCGGAGCCAATCCACCAGCGACTCGTGCAACTGAGGTATCTCTGCCGAGGATATGTTGCACATGTTGTATTTGTCGGTGGTTGCACGACTGTACGGCATCCCCGTGCCCAGTACGGAATTCTTTTCGAATATGTAGATATCGCTCAAGGCAGGCAGGAACTCGTCGATATGGTTCAGCAAGTGCAGCAGTAGATAAACCGCAGATGGACCAGAGCCAATAACAGCCAGCCGAGAAGTTTTTTTCATCGAGGGTTCTTTCTGAGCAATGGCCCTTGCAGAGCGGACCGGGAGATGCCAGCTACGCAGCGGCTTGAAGGTGATTCTGGCGAATATCGGTAGCCTAAGTCGCCAAACTTTGGATAATCCAAGTGGCCTCCAAAGCCTAGCGACTTCGGCTACGAGCGTCTGCAGACTACGATGGCAATACTCTTCGCGCTGCTAAACAGATCTTCGAATACAAGGCCACTGAACCATGGCAAATGCCGAGCCAAATGAGCCACTTTTCTTAGAGCCACAGGTTATCGAAATTATCATTTCGCCCGGCCACGACTACTGGGTCAATAGTGGCGAGTTGCCATTGCAGCACGGGGCGACATCGGTAGCTAGTGTGGACTGCGTGGCCGGCCGCGGGCTGCGAGGCGATCGCTACGCTCAAAAAAGCAGTAACCATAAGGGACAGGTGACCTTCATTTCCCGGCAGACCATCGATGAAATTAGATGCCGCTTTGATCTTCCCGACCTGCCAACAACCGTATTGCCAACGCTTTAGCATTCAAGGGGTCGAGTTCGAAGGGACGGAGGAATGTCGACCGTGCGGCTGGATGGATCGTGTGATTGCCGATGGAGCCCGAGCGTTTATGCAAGAGAATTTCCGCGGTGGGCTGCGCGCCAAAATACTGAGTGATGGTGTACTCTCAACGGTCGAGCATCTTGGCAATTAGATTGGTGAGCAGCAGTCCGTCGATGGGTTTGGGGAAATAATCATTGCAGCCCATAGCGATGCACGATTCGCGTTCGCCATCCATGGCATCAGCGGTCATGGCGACGATAGGAGTCTGGTAGCCAAGCTCGCGGAGCTTTGCCACAGCTTCTCGTCCATCCATGACTGGCATCTGCATGTCCATCAAAATCACCTCAAATGGATCGTTGTCTCGGGTTGCTTGCTCTGTCAGTTCAATGGCTTGCCGCCCGTTCTCAGCAATCGTTACTCGAGCATTGCACTTTTCTAGAAAGTGCTTGCCGACTTGCCATACATCACGGCGGTCATCGGCTAACAATATTCGCGCATCGAGCCGTGGGAAACTCAATGGTGGACTCTGGGGAGAGTCTTGGCGGTAGAGGGCTTCGTTTCTCAACACCTTGGACTGCTCCGGCGTCACGGGTAAGCACAGCGTGAATCGACTTCCCCGCCCGAGTTCGCTTTGGACTTCGATCGTGCCATCCATTCCCTCGGCTAAGCGTTTACTGATGCTTAACCCCAGTCCCGTTCCACCGGCGTGGCGAGTGGTTTGTTTGGTTGCTTGATTGAATGGAGTGAAGAGTTTAGAAAGCTGAGATTTTGAGATGCCTATGCCCGTGTCGGTGACGGAGATCTCCAGTCGCGCGGCGGTCTCGGAGCTATTGCGTTCATAGGAGTTGTTCAGGACGGCGGCGACCACGACTTCGCCATCTACGGTGAATTTGATAGCGTTGCTAATCAGGTTGACAATGATTTGCCGCACGCGGACTTCATCGGCCGTGATAGCGGCGGGTAAAGGTTCACTCAGGTCGAAACGCAGCGGCACACGCGCCTCGTTGGCCCGCACTTGCATCAGAGTTTCAATTTCTTTCAGAACAGAGCGGACATCGATGCTCTCCCTACCGAAAGTCAACTTGCCGGCTTCAATTTTAGAAAGATCCAGGATGTCGTTTAACAGAGCCAACAGATAGGCTCCGTTGCGTCGAATGGTATCGACTCGTTCTAGGT
>CAKQNH010000340.1 GCA_934255105.1 uncultured Pirellulaceae bacterium | reverse complement strand
GAACGAAGCGGCCGACATCGCCGCTTATCTGCTACAGCGCCGAAACCCGGAGTCGGATAGTAGTCGCGATATTGCTGAAGTAGGCAAGGCCTCCGAGTCGCCACTGCCAGGAACGAAACTCTTGGCGAGTACCGCTAAGGGTAGCGCTGACGACCGCGAGATCTCGCCATCCACGGACACCGCACTTGTCGAAAACGGTCGCCAACTCTTCTCGACTTTGGGTTGTGCCAACTGCCACCAGGCAAAGAAGATTGTCGGTCAACGATTCAAGCCCTTAGAGGAACTGGATCTGGCGACCGACTCCGCTTCCTGTCTAGTCGAGGCAACCGGCGGCGCGACGTATGGTCTCGACTCGGCGCAGTCCGCCGCTATCCGAGTCGCGATAGTCGGGCTGAAATCGCGGTCACGGGCCGAAGGGAAGCAACCGGATGACGCAGAACGCGTGGATCGAACGCTGCTACAAATGAATTGTTACGCTTGTCACACGCGCGGCGACTTAGGGGGTGTCGGTCGCTTTCGCAAAGGCTATTTCGAAACAGTGACGGGTGTCGACTTGGGTGACGAGGGCCGCCTGCCACCGCCACTCTCGGGCGTCGGTAGCAAACTCAAACCGGCTTGGCTGAAGCGAGTGTTTCGCGGAGATCCGAAAACGACACTCCGTCCCCACATGACAATTCGCATGCCCACTTTCCCCCATGCCGACGTCACGACGCTGGCCGACCTGTTGGGGAAGGTCGATGGTGCGAATCCTGCTTCGGCGAGCCAAGTGTTTGCTACCTCCTCGGCGGAATTGGAAGCGAGCCACAATGGCAAAATTGGTCGCGACTTGATGGGAATCGGTTGCATCGAGTGCCATGCGTTCGACAGCCAGGCACTGCCGGGAGTGATTGGCGTTGATTTGACGAGTGTGCCCGAGCGCGTTTTCCCAGCCTGGTTTCGCGACTTCGTGCTGAACCCAGGGGAGATCAAAAGCCGGACCCGCATGCCCAGTTTTTTCCCTGAAGGGAAGAGCCAAGTTCCTCAGGTGCTGGGAGGCGACCCAACAAAACAGATCGCAGCCATGTGGGAATATCTCGAGCATCCAGAGCGGTTCGGCCTGCCTGAAAGAATTGCTGCCGAACGCGCCAAAAACTATCAGTTGATACCGACGGACCACCCAATCATGTTGCGGACGTTCATGAACGGTGTCGGAATGCACGCGATCGCGGTCGGGTTTCCTGCGGGCGTTCACTTTGCAGTGGACGCTCAGCAGGCACGCTTGGCGATGGCTTGGCGGGAAGGATTTGTCGACGCGCGCAGCACTTGGTTTGAAAGATTTACACCCCCTGTCGATCCGCTTGGATCCGATTCGCAGCCGATTTGCGCAGGGTCCAGCTTCTTTACAATCGATCCGAGCACAGGGATGCCCGACGCCGTTCCCACGGCGTTTCTGGGTTATCAGCTCGACCGCGATCGCGTCCCCACTTTCCGGTATCGCTGTGGCGATTATCGCATCGAAGACCGGATCGTACCCGACGAGAGTGGCGGCCTACGACGGCGGATTCGCCTGCTTTCCGGTGGAAGCAGTGCCGCCCAGGGACTCTGGTTTCGCGTCATCGACGGGGACCATGTGATTCAAGAAACGAAGCAACGATTCCGCAGCGAGTCAGGGCTGACAGTGCAGCTACACAATGCCGATCAGCCACCAGTGGTTAACGCGCAATGGATGGTCCCTCTGCGCACTTCGGAAGACTTGGAGTTGATCTACCAATGGTAAGCACTTTGCATAAAGCATGTTACGAGTTTCGAATGTGGCGTAAGCTTCCAGCTTGCGATTTTCGAACGTTGTCTAAGCTTCTAGCTTGCGATTGCAGGACCGCAAGCTGGAAGTTTACGCCACTTATGGCAGTATTGCTTTCTGCGGTACACATTGCGATCGGCTTGCATAATACCTCCCTCGCCGAGGAGCCTCCCGTCAACGACGCACATATCAACGATATATGCAACGATGTCGGTAATGAAGCGGATTATTATCGAATCGTCTCTATCGCAACGCCGCAAACCGCGACCGACTCGCGCGATCCGAATTGGAAACCCGCCGACGATGGCATCGCGCTGGAGGTGAGCGGCATAGCGATCCTGGACGAAGGGCGCGTGGCGGTGTCGATTCGCAAGGGTGAGGTCTGGATCCTAGACCATGTCTACGACGAAGACCCGAGCAAGGTGACATTTCATCAATTCGCTTCAGCGCTTCACGAGCCACTTGGACTATTGAAGTGGCACGATTCGTTAGTCACCGTCCAGCGAACCGAGATGACGCGGATGGTCGATGTCGATGGTGATGAAGTCGCCGATCTTTACGAAACGCTCGCCACGGGTTGGGGTGTTAGCGGAAACTACCACGAGTATGCCTATGGCCCCCAGTTGGACCGCGACGGCAATCTGTGGCTGACGCTGAATATCGGCATGGGACTCAAAGGCGACCAGCAGAGCCGCTGCGTTACCGATCCGGTGCTGAAGGTCTCGCAACCGCTGTGGCGAGGCTGGGCTATGAAACGAGAGCCGGACGGACATCTGCGGCCGGTTTGCGCGGGAATGCGTTCACCGTCGGGGATCGGTGCCAATGCCGAGGGTGATCTGTTTTACACCGACCAACAAGGGAACTGGGTCGCGACCAATTCGCTGCATCACCTGCGCGAGGGCGTGTTCTACCATCACCCCGAATCGCTGGCTTCGATGACACAGCCCGGTTCGACGATCGAGGGTGTAACGAGCATACCCGACGGATTGCCCTACCCCGACGCGCTGAAGCAATTCCCGGCCATGCGTCCACCCGCCGTGTGGTTTCCTTACAAAAAGGCGGGCCAGTCGGCTACCGATATTATGTTAGATGAGAGCGGTGGGAAGTTTGGCCCGTTCGCGGGACAACTGTTCATCGGCGAGTTCACGCAAGCGGCCATGAATCGGGTTTTTCTTGAGAAGGTCGAAGGGGAGTATCAAGGCGCTTGCTTCCCGTTCCGTCGTGGGTTCGCCTCTGCGGTATTGCGGATGGCGCAAGGGACCGACGGTAGCCTATTTGTCGGTCTGACCAACCGAGGATGGAGCAGTTTAGGCGCCTCATCATACGGACTGCAGCGATTGGTTTGGACCGGAAAGACCCCTTTCGAAATACTCGAGATGCGCGCCAAGCCGGACGGTTTTGAACTGCAGTTCACGCGCCCCGTCGATCCAGGTGCAGCCAGCAGCCCGGACTCTTATCAGTTGAGCAGTTACACGTATCTGTATCAAAGCGTTTATGGCAGCGATGAGATTCAAACGAAAGCTCTGCCGATCGATCGAGCCGTCGTTGCTGCGGACGGCATGAGCGTCCGGCTCTACATGAGTGGCCTGCGGCCCTACTTCGTTCACGAGCTCGACGCCTCCGGCGTGCTCGCCATCGACGGCCAGCCACTATTGCACCCGAACGCTTTTTACACGCTCAACGCAATCCCGAAAACATAATTTGAATCCGCCGCATCGTCACATTTTGGAAGATGAGCTTCAAACCAGCGGGACCCACAGCCCATTCCCCCTGCTAAATGCGGTAGAATACAACTTCGTTTCCAGGCGCACGCGCTAGAGAGTTAGTAGTTATGCCACAGATTTGGTTTCCCGATGACGAACACGATTTTCGATGCAGCATCCAATGGTGATTGCAATTTGTTGAAGGCGTTTGTAGACGGCGGAGCCGATTTGAACGCGTATGACAAACACGGTTTCACGGCATTGCATCGCTCCGCTATGTCGGCCGACACGCTCAACGATCTTTCCAAGGTACTTGCATGTTTGCAATACTTGGTCGATGCAGGCAGCGACATCGAACGAAAGTCCAAAGATGGCCGAACCGCACTCTATCTCGCAGCCGAATTTTCTGAATCAATTCAGCCAGTCGAATTGTTGATTGCTGCTGGTGCGAACCCGGATGTTCGAGGGGTGCATAATGTGCATGTGGTAGTCAATGCATGGAATGACGACGCTAAAAAGTTACTGTCAAAACTGTCTGGCTTTCCTATCCCAGCGCCTCAACCACCCGAACCAAAGTCCGTGCGAATCAAGGCAGTTGAATGGCGAGAACTGCAACCTTTGCTCGACAAGGCTTTTGATCTAATGACGCGGTCCGGACTCGTCGCGCTTCAAGACGTAGGGACAACGCAATCGGACGCATTCGATGACTGCTCGGAGATATTTCGCGAACGTACGGCAGCCCAGTCGCAACCGTTGGGATTTTGCTTTTATACGCGACAAGACCTAGATCGAGCAAAGAAAACGGGCAAGCTATCCCTTGGTATCTGGGGAGCTCCGGACGGATCTCCAACGCAAATTGCGACGGTCGCTGAGATTGCGATTGATGCCTTCCAGTCTTCGGGGCTCCCCGTACGATGGGACTCTGACCCTTCCGAACGACCTATGGTCCTGCTTGCCCAGCAACGAGCCTAACAATGACGTGCAGCGGAGGACGGCATGGGGCGTTTACAATTGGGCAATCAGACCGCCGTCCCCGCTGATGCGTCGCGTTCGCCCTAAACTGAAAAAGCTTCTATGTGCTCACACTATTTCCTAAAAGCCATTGCGTTTGTTTCAACTCTCCTGATTGCGATACCAACACCTGTTTGGTCGCAGGAATCAAGTGATACGATTCAAGCGTCTGACGACCTGACCGTGTTTCTCGTCGACTCCCTATCGCGGCCGATCGAAGGTGCCAAGATTGGCTTCTCCGCATCCTACGGTGATAACTCGTATCAATCTCCGTCATGGGCCTTTCTGCCCGATCCTGCATCCCTAGACCGACTTCCACCTCAGGTACTGAGCGACGAGGATGGTATCGCGACCCTAAAAAGAGGAAAGGCAATCGCGAGTTCCTTCCAAGTGAGTCTTGTTGCCCGCCATGAAGGTAGGCGACTCGTTGGAATTGTCAATTTACCGAGGCGGGGAGTCGAAAATCTCACGCTCACCCTATATCCAGAGTGCAAGGTAACGGGGGACCTGGTATGTCCTCAACTGGCAGAAGCAGGCACTGAACTCAAACGCAATTGGTTGAACGTCGAGCTAGATGGAACGCTGTGCATCGAGCATTATTCGAATTCGTCTGAGTTTGAACTATTTCTGCCGCCTGGAGAATATTCCCTAACGGCCTCTGGGGCCGATGAGGGAACGCTCATCGCAAAACGGACCCTCATCGTATCGGAAGGTGCGGCAGAGATGAAACTATATCCAATTCAACTCTCGCTTAAGGCATCGCGGGAATTAGCGGGGCTGCCAGCCCCCGAATTGACCAACGTGATTGCGTGGAAGGGTGATGGACCAAAATCTCTTGAGGACCTACGTGGTAAGGTCGTGCTACTGGATTTCTGGGGGTATTGGTGTGGGGCGTGTGTTTCAAAGATTCCTAGACTTATCGAACTTGACAATCGCTATCGAGATCGCGGCCTTAGCATTCTAGGGTTGCACATAGACTCCGGAGATAAAATCATATCCCTTTCAGACTATGAGGCATATGCCGAATCACTTAAGGAGGGAATTCTTGGCGGAAAAGACATTCCCTACCCTGTGGCTCTAATTGCAGCGAATCCAACGCCGTTTGTTGGGAACTCCGCCAAGAATGCAACTTGTGAAATTGCTGCTGCCTATGGTGTGGTTGGGTATCCAACGATGATACTAATTGATAGAGCGGGCAATATTGTTGGCGAGTTCCACGATACTCCTGAGGCTCTCACCGCCCTGGAAACGCTTCTCAGTATGCCGGTGTCAACTGACAATTCAAAGCCGAGATCAACCACGAACCATCCGTTGCAACCGAGCGGTGGCGGCAACTGATTTGGCTGCGGCGGTCACTATCGCCGTCGCCCGTTGCAGCGCCATCGAACGGGGCGATAGTGATGCCGCCCACGCGGAACTGCGCAAATTTGACGCAGTCTCAATCGAAACTTATGAAGG
>CAKQNH010000339.1 GCA_934255105.1 uncultured Pirellulaceae bacterium | reverse complement strand
TCCCCTGCACGACAAACTCAGCTCCTTCACAGGCACTCTCAAACGAGTGCTGCGAAGGAAGCTGTACAAGTCGATAGCGATTGAGCAGAATCATGGAGAGTCGGGAGATGTCAGCTCTCAGTAGAGCAACCGAACAGATTTGTGATTTTAGATCTGGGTTATCAACATCCCCTGCCCGCGAAGTCAATTTGCGACTGCTTTCGGATCGTATTGGTCAGCCGAATGTTTGCTAGCGAAATCTTATCACAGCCGGAATCGCGTCGAGTGCTAGCGGTAGCTTCTGGTGGAGGTCACTGGGTGCAGCTGATGCGTTTGCGGCCCGCCTTTGAACACTGCCAAGTTTGCTACATCGGCACGCACGCGGGTTATGCGGGTGAAGTGGCACCGGCCAAATTCTTTGCGGTTCGCGACGCTAACAAATGGAATAAAGTGGGACTGGCAGTCATGCTCATGCAAATCGCATTCGTCGTACTTCGCGTACGACCTCACGTGGTGGTTTCGACCGGAGCGGCTCCGGGTTATTTTGCCTTACGGCTCGGCAAGTTCTTGGGCTGTCGCACCTTGTGGATCGACAGTATCGCCAACGCAGAGGAGCTCTCACTGTCGGGGCAATTGGTAGCCAAGTATGCCGACGAGCGGCTCACCCAGTGGGAGCATTTGGCCCAGCCAGATGGGCCCGCTTACCGTGGTAGCGTCGTATGATCTTGCTGAGCGTTGGAACACAGTTGCATTTTGACCGGCTAGTGCGAGCCGTAGATGGTTACTTGGATAATCACAGCCACATTCACGTTATTGCGCAGGTGGCGCGTAGCGAATACCAGCCGCGCAACATGCGCAGTCAGTCCTTTTTCGATCCCGCCGAATACCAGCGGCACTTTGAAGCAGCCCAGTTCATCGTGGGGCATGCGGGAATGGGGACGATTATCCAGTCTCTGCTGCATGGCAAACCGATTTTGATCATGCCGCGTCAGGCCGCGCTGGGTGAGCAGCGCAACGATCATCAGCTGGCCACCGCCCAGCATTTTTCGCAGCGTGCAGGTATACTCGTCGCACAGGACGAACATGAAGTGCCCCAGCGTATGGACGAACTACTCAGCCTGCAAACTTCCCAGGCCATAGGCAAATACGCCAGCGCCGAATTGCTCGAGTACGTGCGAAAGTTTGTCAACGGCGGTTGAAGTCCAGTGGTTGCAGTACTCACAGTGAAGTCCAACGCCGTGTCAGGACACCCCCAGGTAACCGTTCACGGGCTTGCATGTTGGTCGCTGATCGCTCCGCCCATCCGGTGCTTAAACTCTCCTCCTGAATGTCAACATCGGCCATGCACCCAACGGATCAACGACTAACGCGTGAACAGCTACGCCTCAACTGACATGAAACCCGATGTAAGCATTCTAATCGTGTGCTACAAATCACTGGACTACATCGACGATTGTCTCAGTAGTCTCTTTCGCTTTGTAGTGGGCTGCCGCTTTGAGGTCCTCCTTCTCGACTGCTCAGAGGACGGGACAATCGAATTCGTCCGCGAGTCGTACCCTTCAGTACGAATCGTTGATAATCATGAAAATATTGGATTTTCCAAAGGCAACAATCGACTGGCGGAACAGGCGCGCGGAAAGTACTTGCTGCTGTTGAATGCGGACACCTATCTGACGGACGATGCGGTCAGCGAATTGTATCGTTGCGCGGAGCGGTATAAGCCGAGCGAGTTGGGAGCCATTGGTGGGCGAGCACGGCTACCGGACGGGCGTCGCGACCCGGGTTCGCGACAGTCCTTTCCGACGCTAACCAAGCTGGCCATCACCACAGTGGGAGGCGCCAAATGGCTCAACGGAGCCTTGCCCGAAAACGCCACGCAGCCTGGCACGGTCGAGTCCCTTTCGGGAGCATTCATGATGGTCCCCACCAGCGTCTGGGAGGCAATGGGGGGGCTGGACGAATCCTTTTTTGCCTACTGCGAAGAAATGGATTTTTGCCACCGCCTGCAGATAGCCGGTTTGCCGGTCATCATGACGCCCACCGCCGAAATCGTGCATTTGGGAGGAGGGGGCTCACATCGAAGTGAGCGTAGCGTAATGAAAGCTCAGGCCCTAATGCATCTGCTGCGCAAGCACTGGTCCAGCTCGCAGGTCATCGCAGCCGGGTTGTTGATATGGAGCCACGGGCTGGCGCGTGCCGTGGCGGGTTATATAGGAAAACCGATCTCTCGCCAGAAATCGGCGGAGCTCGTATCTGCCTTCGGTCCACTGGTTCGCTCACCCCGTAGTTGGTGGCACGGCTTTAGGAGCGGTCAATGACCACGGTTATCATACCCGCCTACAACGAAGGACAGGTCATCGCAGCAACGCTGGGGAGTCTGTTTGAGAGTATTGGCGAGCGCGATGTAGACGTCATCGTCTCTTGCAATGCTTGTCAAGACGACACGGCGGAGATAGCCCGCGGTTTCGATCCGCGAGTGCAAGTGGTTGAATCGGACGAACCAGGTAAATGCCAAGCCATCAACCGCGCGGAGAAACTAGCCACTAGCTTTCCCTGCATCTATCTGGATGCCGACATTCGCGTATCGCCCAGCTTTATCGAAGACCTTGAGCACGCCTTGGATAGCCGGCAGGTGCGAGCCGCCTGGCCACATGCGGAGTATGATTTGAGTGGCTGCAGCATGGGAGTCAAGGCATACTACCGAGTGTGGACCGCGCTCCCCTACAATCGTCCGGGGCGGATAGGTGTTGGCGTGTATGCCTTGAACCAAGCCGCGCGGCAGCGGTTTGCAGAATTTCCAGCGATTGTGTCTGACGATGGTTTTGTACGCGGCATGTATCGTCCTGAAGAGCGGGTGATTGTTGCGTCGTGCCATACCGTCGTGCGCCCACCTCAGGACCTCAAGTCGCTTGTTGCGGTTCGGACGCGCAGCCGGCTGGGTGTTTTTGAGCTTCGCCGCGAGCATCCGCAGGTATTAGCCGGACACTACGACCATCCGCCTAGAAGCATCGCCGCGTACCTGCCGCTGTTGACACCGGCCCGCCTTCTGTCGCTGCCGGTTTACGCGGCGGTAGTGCTGTTGAGTAAGTATCGCGCCAAGCAGAGGATGCAACGCTCTGGATCCCAGCACTGGGATCGCGACGAGTCAGCCCGAGCATCGGCTCAGTAGCAAATGGACCGCACTTGATGAGAGCACAAGTTTCAAAGGGAGCCACACATGTTCAACTTTCGTTCCGCGGCTGATGTATCGGACGCTCGATCACTATCCAATAGACTTCGCAACAGATGGTTTAAAACGTTTGAGGCACTATTAAATAGACTAGGCAAATCTCGTGTCGATTTGATTGACGTCGGTGGCACGGAAAACTTTTGGCGCAAGCGCGGCTGCGCTGATCGGCCTGATGTGAGTATTACGTGCATCAACCTAGAAGCTAGGCCGAGCAGTTCTGGGAACATCCGCGTACTTCAAGGTGACGCTACCGATCTGAAGCAATTTAGTGACGAACAGTTCGATGTCGCATTTTCTAACTCAGTGATCGAGCATCTTTTTTCACTTGAGAATCAACTCAAGATGGCTAATGAGATCCGAAGGGTCTCGTTGGCTCATTGGGTTCAAACTCCAAACTACTAGTTTCCAATTGAGCCACATTTCCATGTGCCTGGTTGGCAGTGGATGCCTCGAAAGCTTCGCATCGCTCTGATAAGACGCTTTCGTTGTGGGTGGCGCGGGCCTTGTCGCTCTGACGAGTTAGCCCAAGCCATTGTCGACGAGGTTCGTCTGATGACTGCAAAGGAAATGAGAACCGCGTTTCCGGAGAGCGAACTCTGGCAAGAGCGGTATTTTGGGTTAATAAAGTCATTCGTCGCTTACAGCGGGTTCGGAGAGCCTGTCGACGAGATCCACAGGACTTTTCAGCAGAACGATCCCTTTAGCTCCACCGCCACTCGATTCAACACCTGAACGAATGCAAACGTAAATAGTCGATTTGGCATGATCGGTCCAACCACAGCAATAGCTATTTTTTTCTCAATCATGGGAATTCTTCTCCGTCCGGGCGCCGCAGCCGGGGTAGTAGCTGCATGCATGCTGATCTATCCAGAGTATCTGCGTATACCTGTTGGGCCTGCTGAAATGTCAGCCCCTCGCTTGGTGGCACTGGTTCTGCTAATTCGCATATTGGTGGTGCGTGGCTTTCCGGGTGGCAAGCTGAACGCTGTGGATGCTTTGGTCGTTGCGCTTTGGGCTTGGACCGTTGTTGCTCAAATACTGGCTGGGGCAGGATTCTCCAGTATCACGGCAATGATCGGTAAAGGACTGGATACAGTCGTTATGTATGTACTGGCGCGCGTTTCGTTGTCAACTATGGAGGACGTGAAGTCAACCGCGATCCCCTTGGTTATAACTGCAACTGCGCTTTGCATTCTTGGAACCGTCGAGTCTCTTACTTCCTACTCAATATACGCGGGCCTTGAAAACTATCGTGGGTGGACTTGGTTCGAAAAACCTCCCGAATATCGTCTCGGACTCTTACGAGCAAAAGCAAGCACTTCACACTACATTTATTACGGAACAGCAATGGTTGTGCTGGGTGGCTTTCTGTGGGGCCTCAGCAAGTTGCGAACGGTGGGCAAGTGGGCGGTTGTGGGGTTTGTTGCAAGCCTTGTGGGCAGTGCGGCCAGTTTGTCTTCGGGGCCGATGATTGCAGCGGGGGTGTTATGCTTCCTAATCACTTTTGAACGCCTAACTTGGCTTATCAAGCCGACATTGATACTCTTACTTGCTGCATCGCTATTCATTGAGATCTTCTCAAATCGGCACTTTTACAATCTCATAGATTATCTAGCCCTGCAGGGTAACACAGCCTGGTACCGAACCAGGTTGATCGAAGTTGCTATTTCGCGAGTGCACGAGTATTGGTTGGTCGGTATTGGGAATGAATCCATCAATCACTGGGGCAAACTTATCGACGGAAGAAAACACGTAGATGTCGTGAATAACTACATAATTATAGCGATCCAAAGTGGCTTGTTGGGCTTGTTTTTATTTGTTGCCGCACATGCGCTGGCTATAAGGAAAGCCATCGTGGCTTTTAAGGACTCGTCAGAGGCAACACACGGGCGGATGATTTTTGGTTGGTCGGCCTGCATACTAGCGGTCGACGCGGCGAGCATGTCGGTAGGGCTTTTCGGGCCACCGTTACTGATTAGTTACCTTCTTTTGGGCAGCCTAGTTTCTGCTTGTGACCTCCAGACAGAACAAGATATCACCTACTGGATACATAGCACAGAAGCGATCGGAGATGCCGTTTCCATAGCATCTGACTGAGTGTATTAGTCAGACGGAAGGTGTGAACGAGGTTTGCGTTCAGCGGAGTAAATGAAGTGGTCTGAAGCAGGTTTTCCCTGATGGGGGCCAGCCCCCAAACTCCCGGGATTTTGCGCATGGACCCATTGACAAATTGGCTACTGCGACGGTGCGATAGTGGCTGGGCTTGAAGTGATCTCACCCAGCGGACCACTGATGATATTTGTCAACGGCAATGATGTGGCGCTCGAGTTGCTTCCCAGCAGAGCTCTATCCTCCAAAGCATCGCTGTTAGTATAGCTCGCGGTCGATGGGGCCGCCGAATCCGCGGCAGCTTTTTGCCTGGCTTCCGCTCGAGACTCACTTCGGCGCTGGCGAGCTTCAGCCAGCTTGCGGTCGCGCTCATCGAAGATCGCTTGCGGGCGGCCTTCGAGCATCACTTGTGGGATCATTTAACCGACGAGGTATTATCAAAACTTTTGTTCTGGAAGTATGAATAAAAGCGGCGTATCCTGTTGATGTTACGACACTTCAACGGCTCAACGAGAGCACAGGGACACGCCATGAATAAGAGTACGACAAAACGGCGATCAAAGCCAGTAGAGCAGGAAATCGATTCAGAGGTTCTGGCGTTTCGGCGACAGTTCGACCACAAGAGCCCACTGGATG
>CAKQNH010000338.1 GCA_934255105.1 uncultured Pirellulaceae bacterium | reverse complement strand
GGCGGAAACGGATTAACGGATTGCACAGATGTAGATTGCGCTTGCCCTCTCCCTCGCTTAGGCTCGACCTCTCCCAGCGGGAGAGGATCCAGTGCGAGCAGAGCTAACGCAAGAAAATCGATAGGGAAAAGGCTCGTGTAAAAATGTGGTGTATAAAAAGGCGTGCCGCCCCTGTGCAAAAGTTACCGAACTGGCTGTTCACCACTCATCCTGCTCGCCCGCCGCCCAAAAAGGCCAGAGGCGAGCGTCGACATACTCCCCACCTCTTAGCTCCGGCACGACCATACCTATCGCGACCTATCGCGGATTGGGGACCCGAAGTTGACGGCCAGCGACCCTGGCAGCATGCCTGGCACTTGG
Organism: uncultured Pirellulaceae bacterium; assembly: GCA_934255105.1. Taxonomy (GTDB): domain Bacteria; phylum Planctomycetota; class Planctomycetia; order Pirellulales; family Pirellulaceae; genus Aureliella. Next base: position 5,594 of record CAKQNH010000338.1, on the reverse strand, counting down.
TTTGCACTCAATCTGTTATACTATTCGTCGAAAGGCAGCCACGTGCGTTGTCAAATCTAGACGGACTCTCGAAACACAAGGAAATCAACTATGCTTCGCTCTCTTGGAGCTCTCTCTCTACTCGCTTTGGTGTTCGCGGGTTGCAACCAGCCGGCGGACCAAGTTTCGCTGATTGGCCCCGCTGACAATCCTGCGACCCCAACCGTTTCTGACGGGACCACTGCTACAGCCGACTCCCCAACGTTGGAGACTCAGCATGCCATGGAATCTCACGGGCCCACAGCAGCGGGTAACGTGCCTGCCACGGATGCGAGCACACGCGTAATGCAAAAACCGGTGATGGTTCACGACGCTGACAAAGATAAGCATCACGCCGGCGAACACCAACTCGATCATGCTGTATGCGTACTGCAAGCTGTCGGTGGCAGCGGCGTATCTGGAGTAATCCGCTTCGATCGCAAAGATGACACGCTGCATGTGAGCGGAACCGTCAAAGGCTTAACCCCTGGCAAGCACGGTTTTCACATCCACGAATTCGGTGATCTACGCGACCTTGAGAAGGGCATGTCCACCGGTGGTCACTTCAATCCGACGGGTGCCGAGCACGGACACCGTGAAGGTGAAGTGCGACACGCGGGTGATTTTGGAAACATCGAAGCCAATAAAGATGGCGTGGCCAAAATTGATTTCGTCGACAAGGTCGCTTCGATCAACGGAGAGCACTCGATCGTCGGTCATGGTGTTGTAGTCCACGCCGATGAAGATAAATTCACGCAGCCCAGCGGTGATGCGGGTCCACGCGTGGCTATTGGTGTTGTCGGTGTCGCCAATCCCGAGCCAGCTAAATAAAATGCCAGCTAAATAGACCTGAAGCCTCTACAGTAGGTCGCAATTAGACGACTGTATTCATGGCGGTGGTGGGGACGCATTGGACCATACACGGTCTGGCGTCCCCGGCTATCGCGCAGGCGGCCTTATCTCCTTAATCTACATCGCCCTAATCCTCATCGCACGAGCAACGCCAAAATTGATTGGGCGTATAAGCGGTGCCCAAAGTCATTTGGATGATTCAGGCCGTTTCCGGTCAGATCCAAATCGTGCTTGTGCTGCAGCAATTCTTCCCAGATCGCCCCCACATCGGCCAGCGCCACACCCGGCCCCACAAAGCCAGCGATCTGATCGCGGTAAGCCGCGAACATCTCACGCGGCGTGTGTACCCACTGGGCATGTCCCAACATGGGTGTCACCATGATTATCTCAATAGCTGGATCCGCTTGGTGGACGCGCTGCAAAAACTCTTGCATGCGATCATGAAACCATTTCGGATCCCGACGCCCGACGTCGTTCATGCCATAAGCCACGATGACCAAGTGAGGCTTTTCAGCCAGCAATGCGTCTAAATCGTTCAGCCCGTTCTGAATACTCCACCCGCCGACAGCTCGGTTCTTAAGGGCAATAGGCGCATCAAAGCTGTATCGCAACTACTGCTCGACCAATTGCGGAAACGCTGGCTGCAGAGGTTCGGCACCGCTGAGAATCGATGCATCCCCACCGGCAGCGATGCTGTCACCGCTGCATCCAATTGTCAGTGGTTGCCGCTCACGCAAGCGCTCAAGCGTGCGCGGTAGGAGCTCCCCAGCGAATTTCGGCAGCGGACCGTGCCAATCAGTGGCACTGCGTTGATAGGTCACTTCAATTTGATGATCATGAAACCAGCGATTGGGGCCATAGAGTAACGCCTGTTCTGGATGCCCCACGCGATGGCGATAGCTGTTCGGTGAATCGACTGGTGGAAAGAGTTGGTCTGTGCCAATCCGCGGTGCGCGACTATCCGCCGGCAGACTAAACTCCCCCGTCGCGCGATCGATCTGCAGACCGTCAGCGTTCGTCAAATTCTGTTCGCGATTGGATGTCACAATCGACTCGATCGATCGTACCCCAAATGCCAATCGCCCCAACAGCCGACCATCGGCGGACTCCTGCAGTAGCGTCACGCTTTCACCGTACACGGTCTTGCTCTTCCAAGGTGGCGACAGCAAGTGCCAGCGGCCGATGCCATCGGGATCGGGACGTTGGACATCCCCCGCAGCGGGTTCCACAGCAGCGGGTTCCACAGCGGTTACGGCATCCGCAGCAGGTATCGCTTCTACAGCAGGCTGCTGTTCGGGTGCCTGCAGGTAGGCCATCAGATCGCGACGCTCGGTGGCCGTCAGGTTATCCAAAATACCTTCGGGCATGATGGAAAGCTGAGACAATCGACGCTCCTCGATGCGGTCATGAGTGACCGTCACCAGATCGGTAGCTGTCTGCAATTGAACGCTGACCGGATTCTCCGCAGCAACAATGCCACTGAGGATCTGACCATCGTCCAGCATCAGCATGACCATGCGGTAGTCGCCAGGAACGATCGCGTTAGGATCGATGATGTTATCCAGCAGATAGTCGATATTGTGGCGTTGGCCCCCCGTCAGCTCGGGCCCGATACGTCCTCCCTGGCCAAATAATTTGTGACAGGCACCGCACGTCTTCTGATAGACCACTTGGCCCGCTCGCAAGTCCGCCGAGGCTAGCGCGTCTGCAGAAAACTCTTGACGATACAGCTCGATTTGTTGTTGCTTCGTTTCCGAAATCGGCTGGACCTTGCCCCATACCTTCTCCAGACGCTCGTTGAGCGACGCATCGCCCAACGCTTGCAACTGTCGAATGACCAGGGACGACACATCGGCGCGTGGCAGACTCTTCGCCTCGATCGCGTCTAGCAGCGCGTGGGCTAAGGGGAGACGCATGGTGAGTGCATAGACAACCTCTTGCTTCTCCTCCACAGTTAGCTGCGGGTACAGTGCAAGCAATCGCTGAGCGACATCGTCGCCACCAATGGCGGCCAGAGCGCGTATGGCCGCTTTGCGAAGCTTGGAGTCCAGCTTGGCCCGATGCGCGTCGCTATCGAGCAGCTTGCTCAGTTGGCCCCCTAAATCTTTCGCTTGTCGCGTTAGCAACAACTGCAGCGCAGCCAGTCGCTCGGCCGGTTTAGCTTGGTCATCTATGAGCAGGTTGCGATAAGCAATGAGTGCGTCAGTATCGCCATAAAGAGTGCTAAGCTGTCGCGACAACTCACGCACCCGAGCGTCAGCGTGGCCCTGCAAACTCTGGTAGGTGTCGCTCCATCCGTCTGGCCTCGGTAGACTCTGCATCCCGACCGTCGCTTCCAACACACCATCCAGACTGGCGGCAACCCAATCCCCCTGTGGGGCGCGATGCCAGGCCTGGGTCAAACGGGCCAACCCGCCATCGAGGGCCATCAGTCGCCGCGCGATCAATCGCTGTACCAACGGCGGCTTAACCTTCTCAAGTTGAGCCAATACCCACTCGGTATGCGAGGCTACCAGCGGTTCAACCGCATACCACTTCAAGGTCGCCAACAGATGTGCATCAGCAGCCGAGTCGCTAGCAGCATGCTCGCCTTCGGCATGCTCTCCTTCCACATGACCATCCACAGCCGAGCCTACAGCCGCAGCGCGATCGCGCGGCAACGCATCGCGCGGCAACTGAAGCAGCCGAGCCAAAATATCCTGCACGTCAGTAGCGAAGCCCAAACGGATGCGGCGCTGGCAGGTCGAAGCCAGAGCGCGCTCGATAAGTGGCGTGGCATCGTCGAGCTGACTCGAGATGGTTTGACGCAATTCCTCTGTCCAAGTAGCCCGTTCGTCGGCGGCCAACTGAATGGTCCAGAAGCGAACCCATTCTGGCGCAGCGGTGCCAGTCAACCCAGCGGCATGAACAGCGTCCATCCCCCCCACTGCGTACAGAGCCCATACCTGCCTGACCGCTTCGCGCTCGTCCTTAGGCTGCAATTTCTTCAACAGCTCCAACGCCACACTGGCAGCATCGTTCGATGCTTCAGATGATGCTTCAGACGACGTTGACGCGGCGGCGGCCAGCGACCGCTCCTGCAATAGCCGCCGCGATTGGCGACTGAGCCACTCGTTGCGAGAGAATTGCAACTCGACCAACTGTGCAACCGGGGCTTGAGATAAATCGCCAACGGGTGCCGGCGCTTCGCCGTAACTGATGCGGTAGATGCGGCCGTTCGTAGCGTCGACCACTTCGTGATTGTGGCACTCGCCGGTATCGGTCCAGTCGCTGACGAACAGACTGCCGTCAGGCGCACTTTTGACGGAGATTCCTCGGAACCATGGATCGTTGGCGTGTACAAAGTCGTCCGCATGCCGGCCTATGTAGCTGGCACCATTGCGCTGCAACACATCGCGATTGAGGCGGCTGCCGTGAATGTTGCTCATGAATACGCTATTGCGATATTCGGCTGGGAATTGATCGGCCAAGTAGATCGCACAGCCCGAATGGGCATGTCCGCCCCCCGCGTCATCATGATCTGCTCCACCGCGCGACGTGGTCCAATGTCCGCCGCCCCAGTGAATATGGTCTGCGCAACTGGGCAACAACTCATACGCATAGGGATTAAGGTCCTGCCCAAACATGCGCTCGTAATGCGCCCCTGGGATCACATGGAACAGATGCTTGATAACGCAGTTGGTAATGAAGGCTTGACCGAATTCGTCAAAATCCAGTCCGAAGGGATTGGTCGAGCCGCTGGCCACCACGTTGAACTCACCGGTCTGCGGTTGATAGCGCCACACGCCACAGTCGATGGGCGTGCGCTCTTCATCGGGCGTTCCAGGCCGACCGACTCGAGAGCGTGAGAGGATGCCGTTGCAACCGTACAACCAACCATCTGGCCCCCACACCAAACTATTGAAGATATTGTGCCTCGCATTCAGATCCCAGCCATCGAGTATGACTTCCGCTTGTCCATCGGGCACATCGTCGCCATCTCGATCGGGCACGAATAACAAATTGGGCGTAGCCGTCAACCACACGCCGCCATGTCCCAACTCGATGCCTGACAGGTTGACGCCGTTATCCAGGAAGACGGTCCGCTTATCATGCTTTCCATCCCCATCGGTATCCTCCAAAATGATCACGCGATCGTTGCCTACGCCCTCGCTCGACCAATGTGGATAGGACAGGCACTCCGCTACCCACAGTCGACCGCGGGTATCAAAAGTCATAGCGATCGGTTGCAGCACATCGGGCTCGCCTGCGAACAACGTCACATCAAACCCAGGGGGGGCAGTCATGCGCGCAGCGGCCAGCGCTGTCGGGAGCGGACCGTCATCCTGAGCGGCCACAGCCGAGGCGCTTGTAAGAGTTGCGACAAGCGAATAGACGAGCAGGCTCAAACGCGAACGTAGAAAGGCGAGGTTCATGGCGGGAGGAACTTAAAGTGCGAGGGTCGAAGTCGGTAGGCAGGCAGATGAACGCCAAATTGCCGTGACTAGTATAACTTGCCACCAACTCCTTTTGTGCCAGGGTGACGCGTTTGAGCTAACTTTGGACTGCTGCTCTTCGTCATAGCTTTTCCTTGCTGTAGCTTTTGCGACTGACTTGTCTGCGGCCCGCGACTAAGCCACCTTGGACTGCTGCGACTTGTCGTAGCTTTTGGCGTTGGCCGCGAGCCACCAACCGTATCGACGGTACAGAGCAGCTCAACGGCATCGTACGCTTGGCCTAAACGC
>CAKQNH010000337.1 GCA_934255105.1 uncultured Pirellulaceae bacterium | reverse complement strand
TCTCAGAAGCAGGCACGAGTCTGCCAGTGGGGAGAGGAAGCAGGCCGTCGAGCATCTGCTCAAACCGCTGACAGCTCTGGTGGCTGTCGTACTCAGCTAAAGCGAGCTGCCGACCGTTGAGGCCGTATTGCTCAAGCTGCCCAGGATCGGACATGGCTTGCCGCACGCCGTTGACAAAACCGCACGGATCGTTGGGACAGACGCTGATGCCGACCTCGTGCCGACGAATCAGCCGATCAATACTCCCACCTTGAGGCACGATGCCCAGCGTGGCAGTCCCTGCGGCTAAAATCCCGTACAGCTTGCTGGGTGCCATGCAGCCACGGATGGCACCGTCCATCGAGATGACTTGTATGTCTGCCGCCGATAGGCTCTCGCCGAGCTTCTCCAGCGGTTGATAGGGTAGAAAACGGACGCGGTCGGCCACCCCCAGTTGCTGGACCTGCTGCCGCAATTCTCCTTGCCGTGCTCCACCGCCAACCAAGAGCAACACAGCTTCGACCGGCCAATCGGGCTGGGAGGTAGCGGCTACGAGGCAGTCTAGTCGCTGGGTGAGCCCCATGTTGCCGGAGTGCATGACGACGAATCGATCCTGCAAGCCGTGCCTGGCTCGGAAGGGGTTGTTGTGCTTGACCGGTTGAACCAGATCCGTGTCGGTCCAGTTGGGGATGATCACAAATTTGTCTCGCGGCAGCCCCCAGCTTACCAAGCGATCGCGCATGTCGCTGTCGAGCACCACGATGCGGTCCGCACTAGCGTAGGCCGCGCATAGCCGCCGCCGCAATGCACGCGTGGCCACGCTCTCACCCTTGATCCCCAACGCGATGCCGATATCGGGGTAGACGTCTTGCAGATAGGCGATGAACTTGGCCCCCATCCGCTTGGCCATGGGAGCGGCGACGAGCGGCAAAAAGAAGGGGTCCGTCTCGGAGATAATCACGTCGAAGTTGGGCGCACGACGCCCCCAGGTGCGGGCCTTGAGCGTAAACGAACTCAGGTTGATCAGCCGGCCCGCAATCGACCGCTTGTGGAACTTCGTATGCTTCAAACGCTCGATGCGCACCCCATTGCGGATCTGCACTCCCGTGCGGGAAAACTCTTGCGAATGCTGGTTGATATTGGGCTGTCCAGCTACCACCGTAACGTCGTACCGGTCGGCCAAATGCGTCGCCAAGTGTTCCAGCAATTGTCCCGTGGCCTCGGTGTCGGGCCAGTAGCAGCGATTCAGAAAGGCAATCTTGGCCCTGTTCGACGACTGGCCAGCTTCGGAAACGTATGCCGGGATGAACTGCGTCATTAGGATTGATCTTCAATGGCATGAAAAATTGGGGCAGTGACGTGGGTGGCCGAGGGAATCTCGCTCATCGCGGATCTCGACCGAGGCTGGCGTTGGATCGTTTCCATGGTCAAGCCGGAGGAGCTGATGCAAAGTCTGGAAAGTAACTCGTAAGACGAATTGCATGCGTTTGCGGACTCATTTAAGGCAAGGAAGTGTTGGGAAGTAGGCAAAATGCAAAGAGAGGGGCGAGTTTGAGTATCAAGTTTGTAAATCAAGCTGGTGTTTTGCCTGCAATACGGCTTATGAAAACCGCCATTGTAAGTAAATTCCATCTGCCCATTTTGATTGTAGAATGTTTTTATTGCAAGTAGCGAGCAGAAATGTTCTTGAGGCTTGGTGGATGTGGGTAGGATGGTTCGGGGGGTGAGGGTTGGGTAGGTAATTGGGTGGCGAAGCGATGGGAGGCGAAGCGGCGACAGGGGCGTTGCATCGTTTGACGAGAGGGGAAAGGCGAAATTCGGGGGGGAGGGTGTTGGGAAAGACGAATTTCAGGGGGGGCGAAAGTGCCGAATTTACGGGGGCGGGAATGCCGCGGGAAAGTCGAATCTAGGGGGTGAGGTTGGGACGGAAAAACCTCGCATCTGCCATCGCTTCGCGACTACGGGCGTGGGGGCGCCGCGGCTGCGAGCTAACTAACGCCCGCAGCTAAATGCTGCCGTCGCTTCGCGACTAAGAACTAAGAACTAAGAACTAAGAACTAAGAACCTATTTAGAGTCCGGCTACGTTGCGGAAGGCCCACGATATACAGGGGCAGGTGAGGTAGTCGAGCTCGGCGTGGGTGCGGCCAATGGTGCGGCAATCGTACTGCACGATCTTGCGGTCGGCGGATAAGGGGGAGATGCTGCGAGGTTCTAGGATGCCCGCATAGCCGGCGGCTGTGGGGGAGGTGCTGCGGTCAAAAAAGCGAAACCTGCGCAGGATCGGGTCGACGGAATTATACAGATTGACCATCTTGTCGACCGCTACGAGCGCCAAGTGGTATTGGCCCCGCGGAGTTAGATCTTGGCGATCAAAGGCCGGCGCAATCAGACTCGTCCGGTCTAACGACCGCGCCGCCGGTGGTCCGGCGAGCTGATAGCCGTGCAGCGAGCCGCCGGCGAGCATGTGGTGGGCTCCGCAGACGATGGCGCAGCCAAAACTATAGCCCCAATACCCGATGGGTCGCTGGACGTCCAACGCACCAATGAAGTTGGCCAAATAATAGGCGTCCGCGTTGAGCCGCCGCTTCTTGCGGTCGACATCCTGCGGCAATCGCTCCGTCTGCTCGCTGGGCCACGACAAGGCCAGGAAACAGATCGGCTCGCAGTTCGCGCTGCTAACCAAGTGCTGGTAGATAATATGCGCTCGATCGCGCGCTTGCTGACGCGGCATGCGATTGCCATGCACGTAGACCACCAGCCGCGGGCCAGTCGGCGATGCGACCAGCTCCCTAAGCGACTCGATCGCCCCCAGCGACCACGCGCCGGCGGTGAGCTGACATAGCTCGGGCGCATAGTCGACGCCCATCTGCGGGCAATCCGGCAGGCTGCGCGTGCTGAGTTCCCAGATCGAGTCGCCGGCCCGACAACTGTCCCAAGATTGACATAGCCCCTCGGCTGGGACTTGAACTAGCCCCTGGGCTGGGAGCAGTTGAGTGAATTGCGGAGTGAGCAGCAGGCCGAGGACTAGGCCGATGAGCTTGATTTGCTGCCGCGCCGGCTGGGGAACTGTCGCAGTCCGAAGTGCTAAAATCATTGCGTTCATGGTGTCGTACATAGGATTGCGAAGGAGTTCATTGTAGGGACTAGGCGATCGATGGCTGCGAGTGGGGGTATGTTTGCAGGACGGAAGCTTATCCCACTTGCTGACAAGCTGGAAGCTTATCCCACTTGCTGACAAGCTGGAAGCTTATCCCACTTGCTGACAAGCTGGAAGCTTATCCCACGGCCTGACAAGCTGGAAGCTTATCCCACGGCCTGACAAGCTGGAAGCTTATCTCACGGCCTGACAAGCTGGAAGCTTAGCCCACGTTTAGGCGGCATCGACCTGAACGCAGCTCGATCTTCAATTGTAGCTGATGGATAAGGCAATGCTTCCGCAGGCTATAAGAACGATGCAACCCGCATGGCAGGTTGATAATATCCGTTGGAATTGTAGCTGGCTGACAAGCTGGAAGCCTATCCCACGGCCAGACAAGCTAGAAGCTTATCCCACACGGCCTGACAAGCTGGAAGCTTATCCCACGACAAGCTGGAAGCTTAGCCCACGACAAGCTGGAAGCTTAGCCCACGAGGCGGCTTGTAGGGGATGTTGGGGTGGCGCGGGGAGGTGTGGCGTCGATGCCCTTGCAAAGCTCCTGCGAGTTGACCGTTTGCATCAACTTGTTGGGAAAAAGCATCATGTTTCGTTTGCACATCGTTTGGCGTGAGCTAAGTTTCTGTGGGCCGATTTGGATTCTGCCGATTGAACAGACTTTGTGTTAGGGGAAAAGAAATGAGAAAATTAGTTTTGCTCGGCGTGGTTGTAGCTTTATTTAGCGGTTGCGGCCGTGGGTGGTTGCCCATGTTCCGCGGCGCTCCATGCAACGGCAACGGCTGCGCGCCGGCCATGCCTGCGTCTTATGACAGTGGTTGCACCAACTGCCCCACCTCGGCCGGCTACGGCGAGTACGCGGGCGAGTACAGCGGCGGTGAGACGCTGGGTGGGAATTACTACGGCAGCGGCATCGTCGCCGAAGATTACCCCATCCAAGGGAGCGTCTCCCCATCCATGCAGCCTTTGTCGCAACCCGCCAATTGAACGCACGGCGTTAGAGAAGCGCCGCGCAGCGATGAAACGGTTGAGGCACGCACATGGATGGGATGGTGGAGGACAAGTGCATCGGTGGGATGGATGAGGTTAAGTTGAGGGCGCAAGCGAGTGAGTACTGCCGCCGCTTCGCGGTTCACGGTCGATGGTGCAATTGCAAGAATTATGACGTGACCGATCCGTGGGCTGACGCCCACGGCTACATGCTGCCATCGCTACGCGATTGAAATGCAAGTGTAAAACAGTGACAGCCTGCATTTAGCCGCGAAACAGTGACAGCCTGCATTTAGCCGCGAAACAGTGGCAGCCTGCATTTAACCGCGAAACGGTGTCTGCACGCATTTAACCGTAAAACAGTGGCAGCCTGCATTTAACCGTAGAACAGTGACAGCATGCATTTAGCCGCGAAGCGGCGACAGCATGTAGCTGCGGGTGTCAACCCGCAGGCATGTACATCCCGCAAACGTCACCGCATTTCAATTGCATTTAGCCGTGAAACGGTGCCAGCACGCCTTCAACCGCGAAGCGGCGGCCGCAGACGTCGCCACAATTCAAATGCATCAATAACATCCGACAGATTATTTTGCATTCTTGCGTCGCCGCAACGACAATAGAGCTCAGGCGGTGACGACGCGCGGCCGCCTTTTCATTCTGCCCGTGAGGATTCGGAACTATGGCGATTTCGGCGACTACTTTTGACACTCCCCGCAATCAAACCGCTTTTTGCCGCCAAGATGGCTGGGTCAATTGTTTGGCTGCGGTGCTCTTGTGTGTGACGCTGCACTCGCAGACGCTGGCCCAGGTCGCTGTTGAAGACCAGATCGCCGGCGATAGCCGGGCTTCCGGTGCGACCAGTGCGATTGCCCCGACCGACGATGTGGTCATGCACTACGTGGCACCCAAAACGTTCGACATGGTGATCGGCGTGCGCATTTCCGCCGCCGATGGCGCTATGTTCGGTACGCTGGCCACGACCGTCTTTCCTACTGCGTGGCCCGAACAACAGGTGGAGATCGTCGAAACCAATGTACCTGCCACGACTAAATTCCAATTCCGCGACTTGCCGGGGGGCAATCGGCAATGGATGTTTTTCGCTCCCAACATCCCGCCTGCCGCCGTAGTTGAAGCGACCGTCACGGTTCGCATTACCAAGAGCCACTTGGTCGGACCAACCGACACGCTTCAGTTCACGATTCCCAAACGGACCCCGCGCGACCTAAAGCTGTTCATGTCGAACAGCCCCTACATCGAAACCAGCTCGGGTGAAGTGCGCAAGATCGTGCGCGAGATCGAAGCGACGGAACCATTGACCGATTGGAAAAAAGTCGAATTGCTCTACGACTGGGTGCGGGACAACATTACCTACGAGCGGGGGGAACTGAAGAGCGTCCGCGATGCGATCCGCGACAAGACGGGCGATTGCGAGGAGATGACGAGCACCTTTGTGGCGCTGTGCCGCGCGGCAGGTGTGCCCGCCCGCTGCGTATGGGTTCCGAACCACTGCTACCCCGAGTTCTATCTCCAGGATGCACAGGGCGAAGGGCATTGGTTCCCATGCCAAGTGGCCGGCACTCGCGCCTTCGGCTCGATGCCCGACTATCTACCCATCCTGCAGAAAGGGGATCGTTTCAAGGTTCCCGAGAAGCCCGAATTGCAACGCTATTTGGCGGACTACCTGCAATCGCAAAACGTGCAGGGCAAGCGCGATCCGCAGGTCGAATTCATCCGTCGGATGCTCGGCGACGCCGCCAACATCCAAGCCCCCGATCTAGACGGGCAAGCCAACCAGCCCCAAGCCTCTCAAGACGCGGCCGTTGTCCCCCCCACGCAGTA
>CAKQNH010000336.1 GCA_934255105.1 uncultured Pirellulaceae bacterium | reverse complement strand
GTGTGGCTATCTGACAAGCTAGAAGCTTATCCCACTGTGTGGCTACCTGACAAGCTAGAAGCTTATCCCACGCTTATAATTTCCCGGCCCAGGTTTTTGCGCCTAGGATACAATCGACCTGCTGCAGCAGTTTGTCGAAGTAGCGCTTAGCATCCTGCGTTTCAACGCTCAGGACACGCACTAAGACACCGGGGATGGCGTCTGGCAGCGAGTGGACGACTGTCAATACTTCCTCCCCGCCACGTTGCAACGCCTGACTGCGCTCCTGTTGCAGCAACTGCTCACCCAGCAGTTGAAATCGCTCCCCCAAGATGATCTCAACCCAGAGCAATTGAAGTGGCCCATGCGGAACTTGGAATCGAGGCGTCCTTCGGCAGGGACCAAACGCACCGCATCTTCAATAATCAAGCGGTCGCCGTAGTAAATGCTTTGTCGCGACTGATAGTGCGTAAATTGAAATCGTTCGCCCACTGCGTAGCGGCCACTCGTGACCCAATCGATTAGCACCAGATTTCCACCTGCCGCAATATCGAAGCGTTGAATTTGATCGTAGCGGGAGCCAGCGAAGCAACTAATCGGCTCGGGAGCCAGCACGAGCATCGCATCCTGTGCGATCCGGGCGTGCATAGTCTGGCTGCAGGGAAGACCGCGCGGGTTCTTGTAGATTTTTGTCGCAGCTTGTGAGCTGAGCACACAGCGGCTTCCTTCATCTAGCTGCACTAACAAATCGGTTTGGTCACCGGCTAGAAGTCCCCCTCCGTAGGAACTGGTATAGACGTGAGGCACCGGGGACTTTCGACGGGGGACGCACAGTCGCAAGGGAGTGGTCGCCGCCGAACGCACGATTGCGGAGACTCCGCTGCGCCGAGTTACCTGCAACAGCCCTTCTCCGAGTCGCAAATTGCGGTGCAGTCGTTCATCGTTGAACGGGCCGAGCGGGATATCTAGGGCGGAGATACTCTTCACATAGCAATTCACTGGCTCGCCTCGCAGTATCGCTTCAGGTTGCCCTCTGGGGGCGTGGCTTCTGCGGGCGGAATAGCCACCAAGCCTTGGAAAGTGCTCTTGGAGTAGAGCATGATCCACGTCACTAAAACGAATGGTGCAGTGTAGGCGGGTAAGTGTAGCGGTTGCAGCACCGCTGCTAGGGCGGCATACAGCCAAGTTGTAAAGACGATCCCAAACACCGTGTAAATAAACCCTCGCAATGTGAGTAGGAAAAACAGCCCACCGATGGCAATCGCTGTCAAGATTGCACTATAAGAGAACATGCCCATGTGAATGTCATGCTCTCCGATACCCAAGGACTCTGCAACGCCGATCGATATCAGCACGCCGACCACCGCCATCGCCGCCGAGATCGGCGAGTTAATCGCGATCGCAAGCAGAATCAGATAGCCGGAGATGGCATTATCCTGAAAAAAGATTTCGCCAAACCCCTTGCCAGCCCCCTCCCACCAAGTGTCAATATCGTAGACACCATCATTATCATCGCCGTCATCGTCATCAACGCCGCTACTGTTGTCATCGTCGCTGTCGGCAGCAGCATTGTCTGGGGCTTGCCCGATTGCCTCCCCCTCTCCGCCGACTGAACTCTTTACAGTGTCGGCTGATTCCTTGGCCGCGACCACGCTGGCTGGACGTTTAGTCGGATGCATATGCCCTGGGCTGAGCGCGGGAGAGAAGTGTGTGCCAGCCACAAACAGCCAACTGGCTAACACGAAAGGCGCCGTTAGCGGCGGAACATCGGCGACGGATAGCATCGACCCGATCGCCGCAGTCAACATCGTGGAAAAAACCGCTCCAAAAAAGACGTAAATACCCATCATCCACCACGAGATGTCGATGGTATCAAACGAGGTTTGACAGTAGAAGACAATGGCGATCGCCGTGAGCACACCGTTGAAGCCGTACAAGCCCGCTTTCACCAAGTTGTGATCGGTCTTCAAGAACATGGCCGTCCATGTAGACACGATCGAACCGGCTAGCGCGGCGAGCCCAAAAGCGAACGAATGGTAAAAAATCGCTGCTAGTATAACGCCGCCGCTAATCGCGTTGTTCTGCAGCACTACTTGGCTGACGTTCCGCAGAACGATCAGCCCAAAATCGGCCAGCGTATAGTCATCTGGTGCGGAAGGAGCAACGGTGCTATTCATAGTTTTCCAGTTTGCAGGTTAAACAGTGACCTGCGCAAAAAACGCAACTATTTATGCAAAAGTCGTTGATCGCTCCGCCGATCATTGCTTTTGTGAATTTCGCATCGGTAGTCTCAACGCATGTGTGCAACGCCCAAGCACTTGATCGGCGGAGCGATCAACGACTATAGCACCTGATCGGCAGAGCGATCGGCAACTTTCATGCACATGCTTGAACGGATATAAAAAAGCTATGCGATCTCAATACCGGTGGCCTCATGCAAGGCGTGCAGGATGTGCTCGGCGATTTCGGGAACGGCCTTGCCATATTTGACTTGAGCAAAGAACCACGGGCCGTCGCCGCGCATGCGCCGCGTGTCGCGCTCCATCACCGCTAGATCTGCCCCAACCGCTTGCGCCAGGTCGGTCTTGTTGATCACTAACACATCTGACTGCGTAGTCCCCGGACCGCCCTTGCGAGGCACTTTATCGCCCCCCGCGACGTCGATTACATAGATCGTGAAGTCGGCCAGTTCACGACTGAAATCGGCCGCTAGGTTATCTCCGCCCGATTCGATCAGCAGCAGGTCGGGATGGATCTTTTCATTGAGTATCTCTAGCGCGCGCAGGTTTGCGGTGATGTCCTCGCGGATGGCGGCGTGCGGACAGCCTCCGGTTTCTACGGCGGTTATGCGATCGTCTTCCAGCGCATGATGTTTCATCAAAAATTCGCAGTCCTCGCGCGTGAAAATGTCATTGGTCACTACCGCCAGCGACATGCGGTCCCGCAAGTGTTCGCATAGAGCTAAGGTCAAAGCAGTCTTGCCACTACCTACCGGCCCGCCAATTCCTACGGTGAAAGCCCGTTCTTGGAAATCGCGAGTAGCCAGACGCTGAGGACGTTCATGGTAGAAGCCTGCGTTTTCTAGCTTTTCATGCGTATGGCCATGCCCATGCGCGGAGTCGTGGTCATGTGAATGGCTGTGATCGTGGTCGTGCGAATGGCTGTGGTCGTGAGCATGTGCGGGATCGTGCGTATGAGACTTCATGGGTTTTGCTCCGCTATGGTGTGAAATTGCGAGATGAGGTTTGCAACGTGCAGAAATTACTAGCTGTGAAATAGACGCGAGTACAAACGATCATGGGACGACTGCCACGCATCCAGAATGGGAGCGGTTTGTGCAATCTGCCGGAAGTGCTTAGGCTCCCGTTTCAGTAACTGCTCGGCCACCAATGCCAGCTCGTGTTGCAAGGCTTGGCAGCGCAGCGGGCCGATGATGTTTAAGCGGATAGACGCAGAGAGGACGGTGCGCAACGAGACGAATAGTAGACTGCGGCGCATGTCGAGCAGGGAAAGCTCCAATCGCTGGAGAACCCATCCGTAGAGCGGCGCCATGTGACCAGGCCACTGCTGCTGCCGAGCGGCGTGCTTCAATTGGCCAAACTGCGGATCGGGAAAGGCAGCAGCGGCAGCGACCATCAGCCCGCTCCCCTGCGCACGGCTCGCCCGATTGGCCACTGGATTGACCAAGAAGGCATCGCAGTGCAAATCGGCTTCCTGCAGCGAATCCGGATCGTGATAAACGGCGGTCGCATACGGTAGTGCGGTAGCGTACGACTGCTGCATAGCCACCTCCGCAAACTCTAGCAAATCCTCTTCGCTGCGCACCTGCCCTGCGTGCTTGGCCGCTTCTAAACCACTGGAATGGGCGAAGCCGCCAGTAGGGAATGCCGAATCGACCAATTGCCATAACATCCAGTCGCGGTGCATTACATCACCAACATCAGCAGCGCGGCGATCGCCATGCCACTTCCAATCACGCGCGATGCGCTAGTCCGGATCTCTGCCGACTCATACCGCTGGGCCAGTTTGGCGATGGCGATGGTCGCCCCCATCAACAGTACCGTCGCGAGCATGATCCCACATGAGTAGCTAGCGACCGCAGATAGGTTCGCCAGTTCGTGGATGTGAGCGTAGCCGTGAGCGACGCCAAAAAGCGAGAGCACAACCATGGCTAGCAGCGAAACGGCTTGGCCGCGAGCCAACAATACTCCACCCACTAAGACCGAGGTGACGATAGTTAGTTCCACCATGGGCAGTGCGACACCAACGGCGGCCAGCAAACCACCGACAGAGCAACAGGCCATGAAGGCGAGTGGCAATACTCATAGACTGCGGCCGCCTGCGCGCGCCGCCAGCAGAGAGATGGCTACGATGGCCAACATGTGGTCTAGCCCACTGAGCGGATGCAATAGGCCTTCGCTAAATCCGTGTACGCCATGTCCTGCGTGTGCCAGCGCAAGCGACGGAGCGGCAAGCAATAGGGCCAGTGCAACGAATGGCATCTTTTTAATCATCATCAGAAGACTCCAGTGTGTTCTCCGTCCGGTCTGCGACACGGAGGCAAGCGAGTAACAGGAATAGGGAGCAATGAAAATTGCTAGAACATGTAGTAACGCTGCGTCAGCGGCAACTTGTCTGCCGGTTCGCAGGTCATCAACTCTCCATCGGCGTGGACCAAGAACGTTTCAGGATCGACCTCCATCTTCGGTGTTACATCGTTGAACTTCATGTCGCTTTTGGAAATATTGCGGCAATTTCGTACGGCGACTAGACGGCTGGACAGACCATAGCCTTCGATCGTGCGCGCATGCAAAGCGGCCTGTGAGACAAACGCCAGCGATACGCCAGCAGCCGCTGCTCCCATGCCGGCGAACATCGGCCGCAAGAGCGTCGGCTGCGTAGTGGGTATCGACGCATTGGCGTCTCCCATATTGGCCCAGGCCACCATGCCACCTTTGATAATCATTTCAGGCTTGGCACCGAAATTGGCGGGGCTCCACAGCACTAAATCAGCCAGCTTGCCTACTTCCACCGATCCAATCACGTTCCCGATGCCGTGGGCGATGGCCGCGTTGATGGTGTATTTGGAGATGTAACGCTTAATCCGGAAATTGTCATTGCGTTCGCTGTCTTGCGGCAGCACGCCGCGCTGATCCTTCATCTTGCTAGCGGTTTGCCAACAGCGACTGATCACCTCGCCAATTCGCCCCATGGCCTGCGAGTCGGACGAGTAGATGCTCAGCGCACCGATGTCGTGCAACACGTCTTCGGCGGCAATCGTTTCACCACGTATACGGCTCTCGGCAAAGTGAACATCCTCGGGTAGATCCGGATTGAGGTGATGGCAGACCATCAACATATCGAGGTGTTCGTCGATGGTGTTTTTGGTATACGGCCGAGTCGGATTGGTGGAGCTGGGGATCACGTTCTGCTCACCACAGACTTTGATAATATCCGGCGCATGGCCACCGCCGGCACCTTCGGTGTGATAGGTGTGGATCGTGCGCCCTTTGAAGGCGGCAATCGAATCTTCCACATAGCCCGATTCGTTGAGCGTATCGGTGTGTATACAGACCTGCACGTCGTGTTCTTCGGCGACCGACAAGCAGCAGTCGATGGCGGCGGGAGTGGTTCCCCAGTCTTCGTGCAGTTTGAAACCAGCAGCACCCGCGATCAACTGCTCGCTCAGTCCGTCGGGGTGCGAAGAGTTTCCTTTAGCCCAGAAGCCAAAATTCATCGGGCTGTTATCGACCGCCCTGAGCATCATCTGAATATGGATGGCACCAGGCGAACAGGTAGTGGCGTTGGTTCCCGTGGTGGGGCCGCAACCGCCACCCATCAAAGTTGTCAGACCCGCAGCGAGCGCTTCGTCAATCAACTGTGGACAGATGAAGTGGACGTGGGTGTCGAGACCACCAGCGGTCAGGATCAACCCCTCACCCGCCATCGCTTCGGTCGTCACTCCACAGCGCATGCCAGGGG
>CAKQNH010000335.1 GCA_934255105.1 uncultured Pirellulaceae bacterium | reverse complement strand
GTGTTGATGGTTCCGGTTCGCCGTCGCAGAAGCTAGCGTCGGAAGCTTAATTCTCCGTTAGCAACATCGCTAACCTCGAAACAGCAGCCCAGTTTGGGTTGCTGTTTTTTTTGAGACATTAAGCAGAACAGAGACTGTACTGTGTTGACGCCTCTATCAAGAACTATTCCCTGCCTCGGCACCCCGCGTCTACATGCGATAAAGCAACTTGACGAACTGTCAAGCCACTGGCAATGAAGGGAATCGGCATCAGCGAACACCGCTTTGTGGCTAGATCAGCTGCGAGGTAGAGCACGCAATACCGACACAGAGCATCGGGCCACATTACGCATTCGCGTTAGTTGAGGCGGTTCGAGAGCAAGCCAATAGCACGGCTAAGCCATCTTGGAAGTGATGAGTTGGTTCGTAGACAGCGACATGATTTGCCCTGCTTCCGCTACCAGGCCACAACCCCACAGCAAGCCAAGTTCGCCGCGCCCCAGGCAAGCTAGTTCTGGCGAACGATGTTGGTCGGCCCCGCTCGGGGCACTGGCAATACTAACTGCGGCCAAGCTCGATTCCGCTTGGCTCGCTAGAGCTCGCGGGGCTGCACCTTAGGCTAGCTGAGTAAGCAGCTCTGCTGCTCATGCACTATGGCGAAGTTTGTAGCACTTCTCGCTGAACGCCACCACGTTTTTTCCAATAGCCGTACTCTCACTCAATGAAATGGTACTCGTGCTCGTACTCGCTCCCGTCAGTTAATCGAGTACCAGTACCGCCGATGGCTGAGTGCGTTTGCGAAAATGTAGCAGTCAGCCAAGTGCGCAGCCCTAATATTGGTGGCGAGTAGCGAATAGCGTGAATTCTTTCGTGTCATTCGCGTGTTTCGTGGTTATGCCTGTGAGGGCGCACCGGCGACATGGAAACCTGATCGTGGGTGTCGAATGCAGAATTGCTAGCTACGCAAGTTGCGTTATATTGAACAGATGTGGCACCAGCTAAATGCCTTCTTCCCCGGAGACGCTCGTGACTTCTGTTGCCCAAGCTCGCATGACTTCCGGACAATACTTGGCGCAAGAGCGCGAGGCGGAGTTTCGTAGCAAGTTCTACTTGGAGGAGACCTTTGCCATGGCCAGTGCGAGTAGATGCCATAACTTGATCGCAGGGAATATCTTGGCCACGATTCACGGCGAAATGGGCACTCGCGATTGTGAAGTCTTTCAAGGTGATATGCGTCTCTTCAACGGCAAAGCGTACAGCGCATCAACTAGCGTTAACTCAGGAGCTAACACCCACCGGCGCCGATGCCTCCGCAAGCACGACAGCCAGCCCTTCGGCAAAGCGATGCGTTGGCTCGTCACCCAGCAACTTGGCAGCTTTGTCGATTGCGGCTCGTGAGTGGCGAACGTCCCCAGGGCGAAAGGGACCAAAGACGGGTTTGACGGCCGACGAATAGATGTGCGCTTCTGTGCAGCAGAGTCACTGCGCAGCGGGGCGACGGCGCAGCAGAGTCGCGACGGGCCGCTCAAGCAAGCGATACACCAGTTCGCTCGTGATCACTGTCAAGCCGAACGCCAGAACAGTAAACAGGTATGCATGGTCGGTGGTGGTAAAGCCCAACTTCTGCCCTAGCAGCTTTAGCAATTGCATCGTCGGCAGATGGAACAAGTAAAATGCGTAGGAGATCACGCCCAAACGTCGAATCGCCGTTCTCTCAAGCAGCCAACGCGAGAATGCTCCTCGCGGTGCTGCCAACACGATTGATGTCAGCAGCAGCGGAACAACTGGGAAATTATACCGGCCCCCGGGTAGTCGTAATTTAGCATCAAGTGAGGTCGCAAGAATGAGGAGTGTCGCAGCGGTACAAATCAACACCAGTGTGTCTGCTTTCTTGGTAACCGCGTGCGGCAGGTGGTGGTGAGCCCAGGCTGCGAATATTCCTAATCCAAAAATGCAAACATGGCTTGCTAGGCTATGTTGAAGGCCGACTGCATCGCGGCCCACCCAATATTCGCTCGAGCCCCCCCATGGTGCCGCGAAAGTGAATGCGGTCACCAGCAACTGGCTTACCACACAGATGGCGGCAAAGGTTGCAAGGATGGTCCGATCTGAAAGACTTCCGACAGATTGCAGCACGGCGATTACAACTGCGAATAGGACGTAGAATTGAATGACTGGGGCGAGTGCCCAGAACGGAGGACTGATGCTGTAGAGAGTGCTTGGCGTCAGATTGTGCAGGAAGGTCAGATGCAACAGCACGTCACCGAACTGTCTAGGGGATTGCAGGTGTGCTTTGACAATGACCAATCCAAATAAGCAGAGATAGTATGTGGGCAGGATTTTCGCGACGCGTCGACGTCCGAAATCACGCAGGCTAAAACGCGATCGCGCTTGCAGTGGCGTTGCAAAAATTGGCAATGCCAAAAGGAAGCCGCTGAGGATCATGAATATCGCGACCCCCGTGTTGCCGTTGTCAAGCAACTGAGCGAAATCAAACGCTCCCCACCGTTCTCCCACGTTGGTCATTTGTTGCCAGTGAACACCGAAGACGGCCAGGCAGGCAACTGCCCGCAGACCATCCATGCCTGCAACATAGACGTCATGCTTCGCCCTCACGTCTGAATCCACACGAACTCGGTTGTCGAAAATATTCGGGCTTTTTGATTGAGTCTGTCTATCATCCGTGTCAGAAAACAAGCCGCCGCCACGACACACCATTACGCCAAGTGCCAGTCCACACCAGATTGCGATCAGGCGTATCATCAAACCCAGTCCGTCCCCCGAGTGCGTTGACTCCAGTAGTTGTCCCAACTCCAGCAGAACCGAACAAACAAAAGCCAAAAAAAACATCGCGCACGCGACGAAGACTCGCGCCGCCGGTTGACGGATCATCCCCGTGCCGATTCCGGCAAGGATGCCCAGGATCGAAGTGATCACCGCCAGCCTCGCGAACACGAACAGCGCCGTAAGGTTCGATCCTTGATAATCAGAAACCGGGTTAGCCGCCAACTCATGCAAAATTTCATGGATGCGACGGGGGTTGGTCTCAAAGTTGAAAGGATACCAGGACAATATGCAAACGATCCCAAAATAGACCAGCATTACCAAAAACCAAAACGTGGGTTGCCGGATCGGAGGATACAATTTTGGCTTAGAGCTGCCTTTGATGCTTTTCGATAACAACTCCCCTATTGCGATCCCCAAACCAGCACCTATGACCCCGAATATCGCATCGGTAGCCGACGCAACTCGGCCGGCAATAGAGATTTGCAAGGCCTCAGGCAATACCCCCAATCCAACGGCAATCAAAACTTTTACAGTCAGAGAAGTTGACCGCTGCACTGATAACCTAAGAAATTGAGACGCCCAAAGGCCCAGTGGCATCGCCAGAAAAACACTCGCAATCCATTGGTAAACCGATTCACCGACGGAGGCATGCGACCGAGTGAACGGGATCAGCTCGATGCCATCGTTCTTCCATTTCTTGGCGATGTCGACGGGTGAAACCAAGACATCGAACGGCATTACTGACCAAACGAGGACGCCCATGGCAATCAGCGAAATAGCTGCCTGCGCACGTGAAATCGGCTTCGCTCCGGTAAGCAAGCGGTTTAACAAGCCAAGCATCCGGTCGCCGGTCAGCCACCAGGTGACGCAGCCGATGCTTGCCCCGAAGATCTGGGCGATGGAATCACGAATCGACGGGACCCGGCCAGGGAACCAACCCTGTCCCAGTTCCACCAAGACTGCCAGCAAGGCGGATGCGGACATCACCAGCAGTACGTTGGCGAGTGTTCGCCCGCGACCCTTGCCGTCAGAGGCAAGGAACCCCATCAACGCGTACGCAAATGGAATCCCCAGCAGAATATTGGCGACAAGATCCGTCCTGGACTGCGAGAGCACCTTTCCCTCGTCAAGATAGAGCTTCCATACATCAGGGAAATCAGCGTGGTGGAAGCGCAGCGGTGCCCAAGAACCGAAGACGACCAGCGTAGCACAAGCAAGTGCCGCTAGGCCGAAGGCCTGGCGCGCGGCCATTAAGACGTTGCCAATGGGGCTCTGGGGATGCGATTGCGGGAGCTTAGGAGGTTGGGCATTAGCTCGCTGCGTAGATGGCAGCCACTTTCCGCATTCGTTGCTTGAAGGAGAAGCGTTCTTCGACGGTCGACCTGCCAGCCGCGCTTAGCCGCTGGCGAGCATCGCCATCACTGAGCAATTCATCGATGGCGGCTTGCAACGCATTGAGATCATGGGGTGGTATCAAACTCCCATTGACGTTGTGTTGAATCAGTTTGCGCATGCCTGCTATCTCGGTCGCTACGACCGGAACGCCCATCGCCATGGCTTCGAGCACGACGTTTGGCAACCCTTCGCGTCGACTGCTGAGCGTGTACAAATCCGCTGCGCGGTAGAGTGTACGTGGATCGCCGACGAACCCGAGCAGTCGAATCCGATCAGCATGCCCGGTGCTGGCGATGAGACGTTCAAGCGCTTCCCGCTGCGTGCCACCACCGGCGATCGCCAGGCCCACGTTGGCACCGGCCTCGATCAGGTTCGCCATGGCCTGGATCAAAATGTCAAATCCCTTTTCATGCGAAAGTCGGCCCACTGCGACCACCAACTGCTGTTCAGATGGCACGCCCAATTCTCGTTTGGCCTCTTCGCGAGTCAGATTCAATTTGTAGTCGTCCAATGCAATAGCGTTGTCAATTAACGATAGGTTCTTGGCCGGCACGCGCAGACGTAGGCAATCATCGTAGAGGTCTTGCGAGACGCAGATGACATCGTCATAGCGTGGCAGACACTGCCGGTCGATATAGTAGTACAGTGGAGTTTTCCACGTTTTCTGCACCCAGCCATGAACCGTCGTGACCAACCGCATCGGATGATGTCGCTGCAACAGCAACCCGAGTAAATTGGATTTGTAGTCATGGCCATGCCAGATCGAGGGCTTGTGCTCGGCGACAATTTCCCGCAGGCGTATCACGATCCGCCAGTCGAAGACACCAAAGTCGTCCACTGCGATTAGGGGCGCGTGGCTGGCAGCGGCACGATTCTCGATCGCCGCAAAACCGGAATCCGCAGGACCACGCAGATAGACGCAAACGGAACGATATCCCAGCGGCTCTAGGAATCGCGGTGAGTTCAAGATCGTCTTTTCCGGGCCACCGCCAGTACCACTGACAACGCGTGCGTGCATGACGAGCGGATTCTGAGGTTTCAACGTCGAGTTCAAAAGTAGCGGTGCTTAGGCGAGGAGTAGTTGTTGAAATCGCAAGGCTTTGTTGCTCCAGCTCTCGACCGAGAGCCGGCGGCGGGATTCTTCCATCGAAGCGGATAATTTCCCGGCATTCTCCAGGTTTGCGAGTGTCCGTTCGATGAACTCTTCGACCGTGTCCACAGCATCGAGACAGTCGGACCACTCTACAACTGCTGGTAGCGTCGCCGCCACAACGGGCCGCATGGTAGCCAAGTACTCTTTCAGCTTCAGTGGTTGCATCGCGCGGGTAACAGGCAGGTCCGCATAGGGCATGATCAGGACATCCGCTCGCTGGGCAAGTTTGGGGAGTTCTTCGAATGCGACCGCGCCTGGCACGACCACTCGTGGATGGCTCGCGAGCCGAGGGTCGGGATTCTGTTGCGGGCCAACCAGCCAGACCTCACCGTGGTTCATCCGATCGGCGAGCGCCAAAACCCAATCCGCATTCATCCGCCGGTCGACTACGCCCCAAAACAAAACTAGCGGTGAGTCGCCAGCCATCCGCGATGAAGATGCCTGGGTAGGATTCTGCGTTTTCGCCGACCAAAAATCCAGATCGACCCCGTGCGTCAGCACCTCTGCTTCGAAACCGCGGGCAGCGATCCTGGCCGCGAGCGATTCACCCGCGGCAATGATCCGATCCATCTTTGGCAGCAACTCGTCCTCCATCCGGCCCAACGTAGCGCCGTCCAAGCCTGGCCACACAGAAAAATCATCGACGCAGTAATATACCC
>CAKQNH010000334.1 GCA_934255105.1 uncultured Pirellulaceae bacterium | reverse complement strand
AATGCGAAAATGCAAGCAAAGGTGAGCGTGCTGCTGATTTAGCTCGACGAATATGGTGGCGTTCAGCGAGAAGTATCAAAAATACGAGGTAAAAAATCGATGCTTTTCATCGACCGAGCGGCATTCGTCCAGCAAGTGTGATTCAGTCAGTGCCGCAGCACGCTGTCGAGGCTAAGCAGACGGCCTGACCAAGACGCGGCCTGCGATTTGCCCAGCTAGGATGCGTTCAACCTGCTCGGGCAACTGCTCCAGGCCGACCTCGGCAACCATCGCTTCCAAATTGGCCGGTTTCCACGGGCCGGCCAACAACTGCCAAATCTCTTTGCGTTTGGCCATTGGGCAGTCAGCCGATGCGATACCACATAACGTGATGCCGCGCAGCAAAAATGGATAGACGGTCAGCGATAATTCGGCACCGGCCACCAAACCGCAGGCGGTGACACAACCGCCGTACTTGATCGACCGCAGCAGCGATTGCAGCACAGGGCCGCCCACCGTGTCGATCGCGCCCGCCCAAGTAGCGGACAGCAGCGGGCGGTTGGAATCATCGGCCACGGCATTGCGGTCTAGCACTCGCCGAGCACCGCAGGCTAGCAGAGAGGCATGCTGCTCGGGTTTGCCTGTCACTGCTACCACGTCGTAACCCAAGTGCGCGAGGATGCGTACGGCCATGCTGCCGACACCTCCGCTGGCACCGGTGACGACGATCTCTCCCGACGCGGGGGTGACCTCATTGCGCTGCAACGCCATCACGGACTGTGCTGCCGTGAAGCCTGCCGTGCCGTAAATCATCGCTTGCCGAAGCGTTAGCTTCTCGGGCAGGGCCACGATCCATTCGTCCGGCACGCGGATCAGCTCCGACCAACCACCCCAACTACCCTGCCCCAGGTCGCTACCTGTCACGATGACCTGATCGCCCACGCTATAGTCTGCACTATCGCTATCGACAACAGTACCTGCGGCGTCGATGCCGGGAATGTGCGGCAGTTGCTTAACCACGCCGCGATGTGCTTGGTAGGCTAAAGCATCTTTGTAATTCAGCGACGAGTAGGCGACTTCGATAGTAACCCGTCCACCGCCGCTTTTGCTGGCATCTTTACTGGCACCCTCACTGGCCGAACTGCGCTCAGACAGGCGGTCGCTGGAGAGGCTGGTAACGGCGGCGTTCAAAGGTGGGGCGGTCTTAGCAGCGCGTTCAGTTGCTGCTTCGGGCGTCTGCGCATGATCGACGACCAGCGCGCGAAATTGTCGAGGTTTCATATTGGGTGCCATGCAATAGGCGAAGAATTGGTTGGAGTATCAAGAGCCTCATTGTATGCCAAAACTACTCGACATCGATCCACACGCCGCTATCGCGCACTTCAACTGGGAAGCAATCGAGCATTTTATGGCCGGTCAGCAGATTTTGGCCATTGGTGATGTCGTATTGCCAACCGTGCCAGGGGCAGGTGATGCACTCGCCGTCGAGTTGCCCCTGGGCGATGGGACCTCCCTGGTGGGCGCACATGCCATCGATGGCATGTAGTCCTTGGCCGTTGCGAAACAGAGCTACGATGCGTGCGTTGACGACGAATTCGCGACCGCCGTGTGAAGGAATGTCAGATAACTCACAAACGTAATGCCAAGCCAAAGCAACGAGCTCCTGTTATGGGTGATCCCGAATAGCGTGTACTTCTGACCGCTTGAACCGCTGTAATTGTTAGAGTATAGCTTTTAGGCGATTCGAGTGGCGCTTGGGCGGCTAAAGCCTGGACTCCAGCGGGTGCGCTTGGGCGGCTAAAGCCTGGACTCCAGCGGGTGCGCTTGGGCGGCTAAAGCCTGGACTCCAACGGGGGCGCTAATCCCACTTGCGCAGCGACCCGAGTAGATCGGACCATCCGCCACGAGTCGTACGCGTTAGGCGAATAAATTGTGGATCGTACTCTTCAGGAATGCGTCCCAGAACCTGTTCGGCTTGAGTCAACATGCGCTTGGCCACGTCGTCTTGCCCCAGTTTACGATAGCACTCGGACATTTGCAGCAGTGCTTCCAGCGATTCAGGCTTGTTGAGAAAGCGGCTCGCCACGTTCTGATAGGCGGCGATTGCCTCATCCCAGCGGGAGAGCTCAAATAGCGTGTCGGCCTCGCCAAAATAGCAATTGCGAACCAGCACGTTGTTGTCGTCCGAAAGCGTCATCGAATCTTGGTCGCGTATAGTTTGATGCAGAATGCGGTAGTCGGTCAACGCTTGCTCGAGCAGTTGTCGCCGTTGGTGCAGCAGTTTACGTTTGGCGGGTTCGACCATTTGCGGATCGGCGGAGAGCATTTTCTGAGGAGTCTCGGCGGCCATGCGGTGTGATTTGGCTATCATGTACAAGGCATCCAAGTGCCGCGGGTCCTGTGGGTAACGCGAGACGAATCCACTGAGTTGATCGACGACATCCAAAAAGCGTTCGTGGCTGGCCGTCAGTTGTGCTTCTTGCTGCGCGGCGGGCGTAGTCGGATTGAGTCGCAGTTCGAGCAGCAGTTCGTCACCCTGGCGAAAACGAGTGTGGGCCAGTTGAAACAGCGAGTCGCGCCAAATGCCGCTGGTTGGCTGCAGTGAGTTGGCACTCCCCGATAAATTCTCGTCCAGCAACTCGCTCGCTTCGTCCAAGCGATCGAGCTCGTACAGTGCTTTGGCTGCCAGCAAGCGAGCTTCAAAACTAATCGGATGTGTCGGATGCTCGATTCGACAGCGCTCCAGTGGCTCAATTGCCTTGTGCCACTCCCCCATGCTCACCAGGTTTTTCCCCAGTGCCAACAATCCCCGCGGTCGTTTAGTTCGCTCCTCGTAGCGCAAGTAGTCTGCCAACAGAGCGTTAGCGCGGTCTAGATCTCGCGCTTGTTGGTAGTTTGTGATCGCGCTCCACAAAATGTCGAGATACTCTGCCGAACGCAATTCCAGTTGAGCGAGCGCATCGTATTGGACGGCTGCCGAATGGTATTTCTCACGCGCTTGATTGCGTAAGTCAGACGCTAAACCGGTATTGTTGCTATCCGATGCGACGGCTAGTCCGTCTCCCCACTGTTCAAACGTTTCCGCTTTGAGTCGCACCGAATCGGAGACCGGAAAGGCCAGTCCGATCAGGTCGGCTAAATCGAGCGCGCGCTGATAATCGCCCGCGTCGCGGTAGCCACGGCCAATACTCAGCAAGCGACTGCGGAACTCGGGCAGCGTGATCCACGTTTCGTTGAATAGCGCGGGATCTTCCATATCGCGGAGCAATGCGTGGATCGTGGTATTGGCTTCCTTCAGTTCGTTCTTCTCCACAAACATCTCCGCCTCTTCAATCCCAGCGGCAAATGCCTCGGCTGAACGTGGACTGCTCAGCCTAGTCGCACTGAAGGTGCTCAGCGCTTCTTGGAATGCGCCAAGTGCGCGGAGTGCTTTGCCCGAGAGGTAGGTGGCTTGACGGCGCAGGTCGGTTGGGGTGTCAGATGCCAACTTGAGCGATCGCGTGATTTCGATTGCTTCGTTTAATAGCTGCGTTCGCTGCTCAGAAGATTCGTTGATGTCGGCCAGGGCTTGAGCCAATCGCCAGCGCGCACGCCAGAGCTGTGCTTGGGAGCCCTCCGGAGAGCTTGCGGCAATCTTTTTCAATAGCTCTTCACACTCCGCCGATCGTCCGCGCAGGAAAGCCAGATTGGCCTGGGCGAGCTCCATACGCGCTTGCTCGGCGGGCGACACGCCGGGGATCGCCTGCCAGCGCTCGAGCGCTAGCTCGGCAGCAGGCAAGTCGGGTGGGAGTTTGTGCAACTGCGATTCGATCTCCATGCGTAGCGCGTCGCTGCGTTTCTCTGGCCACAGCCGATCAATGTGCCGCAGGCGTTCGATGGCTGCATCCCAATGATACGTGTTGAACTGGCACCAACCCAGATAGTACTGCCCCTGTCCGAGATAGCCGATGGGAAATCCCAACGCCTCGGACTTCAGCAAGTGCTCGGTAGCCTCCAGCAGGATGCGACGATTCTTCGGGCTGTCGACCTCCTCCGCGACCGACTGCAGTTTCGCGACCCCTTGAACATAGTGCCAATCGGAGTCCGCTTCTAAATCAACTTGAGATCCTAGATTTTGAGCGATGTGGCCAGCCAAGTCCCAGCGGCCTTTATCCAGCAATCCCATCGCAACCCGAAGCTGCGCGGCTGGCGTAGGGCCATGGCTGCCAACCATAAAAGTGAACAGCGCACCGAAGCCCAGCAAGGCTAACAGGCTGCCGCCGCCGATTAGCATCAATTTTTTTTTGGACATTGCCTCGAGCCTTGAAATAGAGATACCAGCTCGCCGCACTGCAGCCCGTAGCGGAAGTCGCCAAGGCTTTCGACGGTAGGCACGAATCCGCCAGATAACTCGGCAGACCCTCCCCGACCGCTGACACGCCGGACCCTCCCGCCAGCAGGAGAGCACCTAGCGGTCGCGCCTAGACGTAGGCTCTCAATCGGAGGGGAGCCGGAGTCGAGACGCAGCCGTAAGCTACTCAACTCTGCCAGCGCGAACTTGCGAAGCAAGCGCGCACAAGTCGCTTGTGTGGAGCACCGATAGGAAGTGCTGTAGCGCACAACGATTAGGCGGGCTCTAACGACAGACTGAGCTAGACCTAACGAGAGAACCCAGACAAACGCCGTAGCCGAAATCGCTAGACTTTGGATGTTACCAAACGAAGTAGCCGAATTCGCCAGACTTTGGATGTCACTTGGATTTTCCAAAGTCTGGCGGATTCGGCTACCTAAGCAGATCAGATGGAATCGCTAGCCTGCTTAGCTCAATTCTTTGAAAAACTCTCTTCGCAGGAGTTCTCGAAGTGGGCTGCCTGGTTGGTAACGCGTTCCATCAACCAACTATTAGCATCCACCAACATATTGCTCAAGAGTTCGTTTCCACAGGGGTACTGGCGAATTGCCACTTGCAGACTGGCGCTGTGCATGACCGGGAGCGCTTCGCACAGGTGAGGAACGCCACAGGTAGGCGATTCGTTACCGACCATCCACAGGGCCGGTAGCTCGCGCACCTGCGCAAGATTGGTGAGTGCTTGTTGCTGAGTTGGGAATTCGCCACATATGGAAACGATACCTGCAAAGCGTTGAGGGTAACGCAGAGCAACGCGCCAAGCCATGCTGGCGCCACTACCAAAACCAGCCAAGAAAATCTTTTTGCGCTCGATCGAGAATTGGGTGCAAGCCGTTTCGATCGCACCGAATACCAACTCTTCCGCGATTGCGGTCGCCGCTGCTGAGCGGCCCCAGCGGAATCGGTGCCCCTCGGGATCGCACGCCACAGTGGCGCGCGGCGCACAACCGACGTAATTCTGTAGACTCAGTTCTGGCATTAGCTGTTCGAGCTCGCGCTCGGAACTATTGCAACTGTGTAACCAGACGACCAGTGGGTAGTCGTAGCGTGGCTCGTAGCGCTCGGGGCCAAACAGACACACCTGCTGATCCAGGTAGGCATGTTCGTGGGCGTCTGTCTGTTCGCTTGAGGTGGGGTCGCTAGAGTTTGGGTCGCTCTGTAGCGGGCTAGAGTCATGCAATTGTTCGAATCGACCAGTCAGCTCCGAGAAGCTTGGGAGACGGTTTCGCATGGGGCGCCAATCGTAAATGGTGGAACGAAGGAGAAGTTCTTTTGATGAGTCGCGTGGAGCACGCAAAACTTCCGCGAATCAAATCGCTTTGCCTCAACTCTCTGACATGGTTTTTATTCGCCTGAGGCTCACAAGTCAACGTCAGCGTACACACTTATCTCAAGGATCTCGAAATGGGACATTTCAGACTACTGATGATGCCCCTTAGGTGAGAGAGCTAGCATTGCACTTGCCTTGCTTGCACCCCAATTGAGTAGCGTGTATGCACCAATCGTAGAGCGCGCACTCCTGCCTTTTTATACCCACAACTTTTCACGAGCCTTTTCCCTATCGATTTTCTTGCGTTAGCTCTGCTCGCACTGGATCCTCTCCCTCTGG
>CAKQNH010000333.1 GCA_934255105.1 uncultured Pirellulaceae bacterium | reverse complement strand
GCGCTGGGCGCGGCCGACGTTTGACGTGCATGGTCTGTGGGGCGGCTATCAGGGCGAAGGGGGCAAGACGATCATCCCCGCCAAAGCGAGTGCCAAAATCAGCTTTCGCCTAGTGCCCCATCAATGCCCCAAGCGAGTTGCTCAGCAACTGCGCGAATTCGTAGCGGCCAATACGCCGACCGGCATCCGCATCGAAGTGGTCGACTTGCACGGTGGGCCAGGCGTGGTGGTCAATCCCGAAAGCCGCTACATCGCCGCGGCGCAGCAAGCCGTCGCCGAAGCATTTGGGAAACCAGCCGTACTGATTCGCGAGGGTGGATCAATCCCCATCGTGGCCAACATGGTCGAAAAGCTGGGTGCCGATGTGTTGCTGCTGGGTTGGGGATTGGACGATGATGGGGCTCACAGCCCCAATGAAAAGTTCAACATTGAAGACTATTTCCATGGCATCCGCGCCAGTAGCCATCTGTGGAACGAGTTGTCGAAGGTGCCGGTGTGAGTGGGTGATGATGGAGCGAACGGGGTAGATGTTTGAAAAGCCCTCCCCCTCGCCTAGGCTCGACCCCTCCCGCTGCGCGGGCAGGGGTGCAATACGCAGGCAGGAGTACACTAGGCGGAAAGGAATGTGAAAGACGGAAAGGAATGTGAAAGACGGAAAGGGATGCAATACGCAGAAACGAATGCGATACGCAGGTAGGGGTCTACTCCCTCAGTTACTATTAACGCGCTGGATCTTCTCCCTTTGGGAGAGGTCGAGCCTAAGCGAGGGAGAGGGGACTGCGCAACATTAACCTCTGGTCCAAAACCTCTGGTCCAATGCTTAGCAGTTTAGTAGCGTTTTGCATCGCTCGCGGGCTGGTTGTTTTGTACGGTCCAGCCGCCGGCCGGAGGTACGCCGGTCATGGTGTTCTGCGCTATCCTGACATTGAGCGAGGCCACTCGCTGATAGAGATCCGGTTGCAAATTGTTGATCGCCAAGCTCTGCTGGTAGTTCTGCAGGGCTTGGCCCAGATCACCCGAGGCCTCGCGCATTTGTCCGCGAGCCGTCCAAGCTCGGTGGTCGTTGGGATTCAAAGCCAAGGCTTCGTCCAAGTACTGCTCGGCCTGCTTGGTCTGCCCATACTCCTGTGAAAGCCGCGCTAGCTCTACGCGCGCGTCGGACATCCCAGGGTTGGCGGCAGCCCAATTCTTTAGCAGCGTCATCCCTTTTTCGGGTCGCCCCGACTCGGCCAGCAGCACCGCCAAACCGCGATGGCAATCAATGTGATTATTCTGCAGATCCAAGCACTGGTTGTACAGCGACTCGGCCTGCTCGATCATCTGGTTGTCCTTTTGCGTGACCCCCAGTTTGTGATATGTCGAGGCTAGATTGTAGTAGGTATCTGGGTTGGACGGATCGGAGACTTGGGCTGTTTGGAATTGCTGCAGGGCTTCTGAATACCTCCCTTGTTGGAAGAGGCGTACACCGAGCGTATTTTGGCCCATGCTAGTTACGCGACACCCTACGCTCGAGGCCGCAAGGGCTACGACCAGCAGCAGAGCGAGTGCGCGGTTGAGCGATCGAGTAAAAGTGGCAGCATTGGACATTGACCGGTTCCCAGTCCAGGGTGAGCAGGTGCGCGCCGGTGCGCACAATCTGCCGAATGACCTGTGAACTTTAGCCAAAATTGCAAAATGGGTTCAATAGCGGTTTATTTATTTTTGGAAGTGGAGACGCAGAGTTCGTCAACGACCTGCCCATGGAAGCCGTTGTTGATCGGCTAATGGCGTTGCAAATCCGTTCTTCACAACGACTTCATATTGCTTCAAACCGCAATAGAGCTTCGGAAGCTGAACTCCTTTATCGGTTGGTGAGTGGGTTGGCCGAGTACGACAGAAGCTCAGCAGTCGTCGATGCGTGGCTTGAGGGGGAAGAGTTGGTTCTGCTATCGCCATCGTTTAATCGAATGGTAGTCCCATTCGAAAAGCTCACACGTTTTCTAGGAAGCGATCTATCAAAATTTGCGGAATTTGAGATCGATGAAGATGGAAGTTTTGTCTACTGGCCACATGCGGACGTTCACCTTGGCTGGAAGCAGTTGCAGCAGATTATTGACCCAACGGCAGCGATTGAGGACGTCAAAAAGAGCAAGGACTTTAGGGAGCGTTATGGAAACGCGATTCGCTCGCTGAGAGAGTCGTCAGGTTTAAGACAGTCCGACGTGAAGGGGCTAACTTCCAGGCAGTTGCGACGAATCGAACACGGCGAACAAATCGTTTCCAGAAAGGCATTGGAAGCCTTAGCTGAGTCCCACCAAGTTCCCGTCGAGGAGTATATGAAGAAACTAGCTGCGATTGCGGCAATGAGGGTCGACGATACCTGTCGCGAATAGCCCGTTGTGAGGCTGGTGTCGTAACAACGCGACGCTCGTTACGAGCCTACGATTAGCAACGAAGCCTACTTCGACGAGCAGTCGTGCCACGCGCGGTTAAAGCGGCGGAAGCGATTGCAAGGGTTGCCCAACATGGTTATCCCGGCCTTTGATGCACGCACGGGGGGTGTCGAGCCTTGTGATCGGGCAATCTGCGAGTTAACTTAGTGACAGGGTCGCCTGAAACTCGCCCTGTAACTCCCTCTCTGAGCCTTTTCTATCGAGACTTGTCTGTCGTGCAATTGCTCCTAGGCTGTGAACTAACTGAAGTCACCGAACGGCTCAAGGTCGCCTTCCGCTCTGCGAAAGTTGCGATTTGCCGTCTATCCTCGGCAAAGCCGAGCGCGGTATCGAGCACGACTCCCCTGCTCCGCGTCGTGCTGGTGGTTGCCTGCTTGGCTTTACCAGCACTGGTCGTCGCGCCGCTGGCCGCCGAGGAGCCCTACCAACGCTTTTTGGAAAAGCTGCGAGATCAACAACTGTTCGATCTGGCGTTAACCTACCTGGACCACCAACAGGACAAGCCCAATCTGCCGGCCGAATTCAAGGCCGATCTACAGCTCGAACGCGGGCTGCTGCTGTATCAAGCCGCTGCAAAGCTGCCGAACAACAATTCGCAGCGACCGCAGAAATTGGACGAAGCCGAGGTAGCGCTGCAGCAGTTCCTGAACGCCGAAAAGCTGCACCCGCGACGGGGCGAAGCCCGCATGAAGCTCGGCGAACTACTGTTGGCTCGAGCCGAAGAGGCGAGGCTGCGAGCGGGTGGCGGGACCAAAGCGGAACCCCCACCAGAGGATATCGACGATGCGATTAAGTTTTACAGCGACGCCCATGAGTTGTTCGAGTCGACGATCACCGAACTCAGCGGACAGCTCGAAGAGATGAAGGGCGCCCGGATCGATGCGGCCGATAGCGCGGCTATCGCCTACCGGCAGAAGATTCAGAGCGATATCCGACAATCGCAACTGCTGTCGGCCAAATCGATCGAAGAGCGCGGGCGCAGTCGCGCTGAAGGAAATCCGGAGCGGGCGACCGATTTGGAGACGGCGCTGAAGATGTTCAGCGATTTATACATGAAGGAGCAGAAGCTGGTTGCCGTGCGCAACTACGCACTATTCTATCGCAGCATGATCCAAGCCACACTGGGAATGACCGACGAAGCCGTCGATGGTTTCCAACGCATCGCCGATCAAGAGGGCTTTGACATGCTCCGCCCGCTGCAAACCGATGCGACGACCGAATTGGCCAAGCTGCTTGGCACCCAACAGAAATTCCAACCGGCCATAGATCGCGCCGAGAAGTGGTTGAGCACGGCGCGGCCCGACGAGTTGGTGACGCAGTCGATCCTGAATTTGCAGTTGGAAGTGGCCAAACTAAAGATCGAGTGGAGCAAGTCGCTGGAAGCCAAAGATCCGCAAGATCGCGTGGCGGGGCGTCTGAAACGCGACACTCGCACCGCCCTGCGAAGGATGTTGCGGACGCCCGGTACGCACATTGACCAAACCCGCCAACTACTCGGACAACTCGGCGTCGAGACCAATGATCAGCCCAGCCAAGAACTGCCGCAGGTGACCACTTTCGCAGAAGCCAACGCGGCCGCCCGCGAACGACTTGAACGCTCCGAAACCGACTCGATCGGACTCGAGTCGCTCAAGCTGACATTGGCCGATCCAGCCACTACTGCCGAGCATAAACAGGAATTGAGCGAACAGCTCAGCCAAGCCGAGCAAGCCATCGACCGCGACCAGCAGCAGGCGATTGAATTGCTGCATAGCGCCCTGCGGCTTTATCAATCCGGCGATTCGCGCGAGGAGTTGTTTGACGCCAGATTCAGACTGTCTTTTCTATTGCTTAAACAGCAGCGCCCATGGGAGGCCATGAGCGTAGCGCAGTTCCTGTCTCGCTCCTCTCCCGGCACCGATCAGGGGCTGCGGGCAGCCACCGTCGCGCTGGGCAGCTTTAGCGATCTGCTCCGCACGGCGGATCCTGGAGCCAAAGTTGAACTGACCGATCAACTGCAACCGTTCGCGGAGTACCTAGTCGCTACTTGGCCCGAATCGAGCGAAGCGTCGGCAGCGGCCGCCGCCTTGGTGCAACTGGCGCTGATGGAAAAAAACTTTGAGCAAGCTGAGCAGTTCCTGAGGCTAGTCCCTACCGACAACCCGGAATCTGCCAAGCTGCGGCGCGATGCAGGACTGATGTTTTACGCTCAGTATTTGCAGGAGAAGACCGCCGCGGGCGAGGCGGCTGAATCCACAGTACGACTGCGCAAGCAAGCTCTCCAGTTGCTGCAATCGGCTGTGGCTGCTGGCGCGGGCATACCGGCGGCCAGTACATCAGGTGATCAGGCGGCGGGCGATCAGGCGGCAGGCGACAACGCTACGGGAACTGGTGCTACAGATGCAGGCGCGGTCGAGGCGGTCACCGTGCTCGCACGTTTGCTGCTGGCCGACGGGCAACTCGACGCGGCAGCCAAAGTGATGTTCGACGGAACTAGTTCGCCACTGGCCCTGCTCGAAAAGGAATCCCACGGCCTGCCAGCCCGGTCAGTCATGGAGTTTTATCGTACCGCCATTCAATTAAAGATCGCGTTACAGGCCGTAGGACAACTTGCCCCAGAGGAAGCAACCGCGCAAATCCGCGAGTACATCCAGCAGCTACAAGCGGCCGCCACAGATGCGGAGAGCAGCAAAACACTGACCGGAATCTTCGTCGGACTGGCGCGTGACCTGCGTGAACAACTCGAGGCCACTACAGACGAAGCCAAGCGACGTTGGATGTCTGAGACGCTGTTGATCTTCGCTATCGAAGCGGCCAAGGCTGATAGTTTCAATACCCAGTATTGGTCCGCCGACACCATCGTCTCCATCGCCCAAGAGCTGGAGAAATCTCCTACAAGCAAGTCGCAGGCGACTGCCGCTTACGGCGAAGCGGCAAGAATCCTAGAGGCCATTTTAGCTAAAGAGAAAAGCCAACCGGGCTGGATCAGCCCCGCTCCCTTCGCCACTCAGATCCGTCTGCGACTCGCACAGACTTCGCGCGGCTTGGGCGATTACAAACAGGCCATTGAACAATTAGCCACGGTGTTGGAAGAGAATGGCAAGTTGCTCGATGTTCAGATCGAAGCAGCGCGAACCTATCAAGCTTGGGGCGACGCCAGCAATTCTGGGTTCCACAAAGTTGCCATCGAAGGTGGCCGCCCCGATCCAAAGACGCGTCAAAAGTTGATCTGGGGTTGGGGCAAGATTCAACAGGTGACCGCCAACCAACCGAATTTCAGCGAGCAATTTTTCGAGGCCCGGTATCAGTTGGCCTATAGCCGTTGGCAGTACGCCAAAGGTCTGCAAGACCCAGCGCGGCGGGCGGAAGAGATCCAGCGCGCGGCGCGCGACATTGAGTCGACCGCCAAGCTATTTCCCGAACTGGGTGGCCCGCTGATGAAAAAGAAATTTGCCAGCTTGCTCAAAGACATTCAGAACAGCGGCAATTGACCTTAATGTTAGATGCCTGTTCGTCAGTCGGCCTAGATATAGCCGCAATCGCGACTAGCATGAACTAGATCAT
>CAKQNH010000332.1 GCA_934255105.1 uncultured Pirellulaceae bacterium | reverse complement strand
GTCTGGAGCGATTAGCAAGACCGTCAATATGCCTCACGACGTGACCACTAAAGACATCGCCGATGCATACTTTTGGGGCTGGGAACTAGGTTTGAAAGCCATCGCCATCTACCGCGACGGCTCCAAGCAGAGCCAACCTCTAAATACGCAAAGCGAAGAGAGCAAGGACGCGGAGAAGATCAAGGAAAAGATTGTCTACAAGCCGCGCCGTGAACGCTTGCCGGACACGCGGCAGTCGATCACGCACAAGTTCAATATCACCGGACACGAAGGCTATCTGAACGTGGGCTTGTATCCCGATGGTCGGCCTGGCGAGTTGTTCATCACCATGGCCAAAGAGGGGTCGACCGTCGGCGGTTTGATGGACAGTTTCGGCACCGCGATCTCCATGTCCTTGCAGTACGGCGTCCCCTTGGAAGTGTTGGTCAACAAGTTCAGCCATACGCGCTTCGAACCGATGGGCAACACGACCAATCCAGATATCCGCATTGCCAAGAGCATGGTCGACTACATCTTCCGTTGGATGGGAATCACCTTCCTGGCCGGCTATCGCGAAGCCAGTTCGGGGCTGTCTAAATCCGATGCGACCGCAGCAGATGGTAAGGCGCTGGGGGCAAATCCAGCCGCCTCAAGCGGCAAGCTCGAGCCGGTGGCGAAGGGGCGTCAGGCCGACGGAAATGGTGCGCCTGAGTTCAACGACGAAACGACCACCTCCGCCCGCTACAACGGCTTACCCCTAGTTGTCGACCAGAAGAGTCTAGAGCGTGCTGGAGTGGCCATGTCTCCAAACGCAGGTGGCAAACCTGCCGTGGGACGCAATAACCAGTTCGCCGGATTCCAGTCCGATGCGCCCAGTTGCGATAACTGCGGGGCCATCACGGTGCGTAACGGCAACTGCTAACTGCGGCAACTCAATGGGCTGCAGCTAAGCAGCTTATCGGGAATGCTGATAGCTAGAGGGTTCTTCGACCCCTGGGCGACTTAAATATCTTAATTGTCGCTCAGGGGAAGCAGTATGATGTTGGGACACGGCCGGATGAGCAAAGCTTTTGCGCTTCGAGACCCTACGCTAGCGCGTTAGGCTGGCAGTGCTTGAGCGGCTTCGAGGGCGAAATACGTTAGGATCATGTCAGCGCCTGCGCGCTTGAAGGCCAGCAGGCTTTCAAGTATGCAGGCTTGGCGATCGAGCCAACCATTCTGGGCGGCAGCGGCCAACATGGCATATTCACCGCTGACTTGGTAGACCGCCGTGGGGACGCCAAACTGGCTCTTGATGCGGTACACGATGTCCAGGTAGGGCATACCGGGTTTGACCATGACAATGTCCGCTCCCTCCTGCAAATCCAGGGCGACTTCCTGCAACGCCTCGTCGCTGTTGGCGGGATGCATTTGATAAGTTTTCTTATCGCCTGTCGCTAGATTGCTGGCAGACCCGACTGCATCGCGAAAAGGGCCGTAAAAAGCGGATGCGTATTTGGCCGCATAGGACATGAGCATGACTTGCGAATGGCCAGCTTCGTCCAGTGCGCGGCGAATAGCGCCAATTCGTCCGTCCATCATGTCCGAAGGTGCAATGATCGACGCACCCGCATCGGCTTGAACGATTGCCTGGCGACAGAGGACTGACACCGTTTCATCGTTGACGACCGTCCCCTGCCGGACCAAACCGTCTTGTCCGTGAAGCGTGTAAGGGTCTAGGGCCACGTCGCAAACCAGCCCGATGCTGTCGCCGAAGCGCTGGCGGATAGCGCGTGCGGCCGTGCATATCAGATTTTCTGGATTGGTTGCCTCGTCCCCATCGTGGCTTTTCAGCTCCGCAGGTGTGACAGGAAACAGAGCCACCGCCGGGTTCCCTGCTGCGATAGCCGCTTCGACTTGCTTGAGCGTATCATCCAAATTGCGTCGCGCGACGCCGGGCAGGCTCTGGATCGGCTGCGCTGCCAGCGTACCGGGGAGCACAAACATCGGCCAAATAAGATCTTGGGGTGTGAGTCGCGTCTCGCAAACTAGATCTCTGGACCAAGCTTGCATGCGGGTACGGCGCAAGCGCGTGGCGGGGTAGGGACTGCGAAAAAAATGCGATGCCATAGTGGTGTCAGTCGTCGCTGCCGGAAAGTTCGAAGACCGGTTCGAAACTGCTGGCAAAGTCGTAGCAGTTGTCGAAGTCCTCGCGACGATCGGACTTGGAGCGTTTCATGTGTTTGATGCGAATTAGGTTGTAAACGATTTCGCCAAAGTCCCCAGTGTTGTGGACCCCCCAGCTATTGAGTACGGTCTTAGCCATGAAGCCATATTGCTCCAGCGAATACTTGCGAATGGCTTCGCACAACTGCTGGCCGGTGATGTGTTGCTCCCCCTCGCCCCCTTCGGCGGGCATCTTGAGGATTTCTTGAGCATACGCCAACGCCTCACGCACGAATTGGTAGGCTTCGATGTGGTAGCGCTGGTCCTGCTGCAACAATTCAATAATAGGATGTATTTTTTCAATCGACACTTGGGGCACCTATTCCGCTTTTGACTCTGCTACGACTGTTCAAAGTTTAGTTTCGTTTTTTATATCGTCGGTTCAATGGGGCATGGCCGCAGCCCAAATCGTCGGACTTAGGAGGCAGTCATCAGACTCTGGAGGCCACTCGGTCAATCCAAAGTCTGGCGGCTACGGCTATCCCAACTGCGGCAGCTACAACCACACCCACACTCAATTGTACGTACTATTTCCCAGGACTGTGAACGGCGTGATTTTCCCGGATACGCTACTCTTCTTCCACGTGTTGCCCGTCTAATTGCTTGTCGGAAGGTGTGGGGCGATTGGCGGCCTGCTTGCGTCCTATGACCGTTAGGACATCATCGGCGTGAATCATCATCCGTCGATTGTCTTCCATCTGTACTAGCAATTGCCGCGACAGGATTTGGTGAGCCAAGATGCGTCCGCGTCCATTGGCGGTTACCACATCCGCGCCAATCCGCGGCAAGCTCTTTTGATGTTCCTCGTATACATCATACTCGTAACGCAAGCAGCATTTCAGCCTACCACAGCGGCCCGAAATTTTATTGGGGTCTAATGTGGCTTTCTGCATCTTAGCCATCTTCATAGAGACTGGTGGCATTTTCATCAAGTGCGTATTGCAGCATACTGGCTTGCCACAGTCGCCATAATCGGCCAGCAATTTGGCTTCATCGCGCACCCCGATCTGCCGCATTTCGATTCGTGTTTGAAGTTCTTGCGATAGGCGTTTGACCAAACTGCGAAAGTCGACGCGATTCTCCGATAAATAGTACACTACCACGCGCTCGCCACCAAACACGCGTTCGATATCGACCAGGTCCATTGGTAATTCTAATTCGCGAATAGCGCGAAAGCACATATCCGCTTCGGCCACGCTCTGTGCGGCTAGGTGGGCCAGTTCGTTTTCGTCCTCGTCGGACATCGGTCGCTGGATCGTACCTACCGGCGGGTTATCCATCTGATCCAGCACCCGCTGGTCCGCCTCGCATACAATTTCGCCTGCTTCCAACCCGCGCGGGGTTCGGGCAATAACTCGCATTGCGCGTTTGAAATCTTGCTTAGCCTGCATGACATGCAGCGTCCGCATGGCACCGCAGCGGACTACGTAGTTTGGCATGGCATTCGGCTCGGGGCGAAAGAAGAGACTGTATAACCGCCTGTCGACATAAGGATTCCTACGTGCAGTCTAGCTTTATCTGATGCACAATCCTAGATCCCCATTCGTGGGATAAGCTGCCAGCTTGTCAACCGTGGGATAAGCTTCCAGCTTGTCATCCGTGGGATAAGCTTCCAGCTTGTCATCCGTCAGATAAGCTTCCAACTTGTCATCCGTGGGATAAGCTTCCAGCTTGTCATCCGTCAGATTACCTTCCAACATTCCAATCCTCAAGTGCTTCCAAACTCGCATCCCCTGCTCTTTGGACTTGCGATCAAAGCCGCGATTTTGTAGCTAAATGAGTGAGGTGAGCCCGACGTGCGCTCATTCTCTGCACGAATAAATAAGATTGTTCGCAATGGTTCACTGATTAGCAGCGAAAGATTCATTTCCATGGGCAGCCTCAACCGAGCTTGGATAGGCCTAGCGACCGCAGTCGCACTAACCGCTTCAGCAATCGCCGCTGAAGCGCCGCCAACACAGGATTCTGCGCCCACGACCGTCTACGTCTCGGTCGAGCAAGGAATGCTGTACAGTGGGCCGGGTGAAGACTTTTACCCGACGGGTAAGATTGCCCAGAACTCGACGCTGGAAGTCTATTTGCAGGCCCCTGGGAACTGGCTGGGGGTCCGTCCGCCCAAAGGTAGCTTCAGTTGGGTGCAAGCCGCCGATGCATACCTGTTGCCCGGCGGGCGAATGATCGAAGTTACCAATCCGACAGCCGTCAGTTGGATCGGCACTGGACTGGGGGCCGCCAAGCAATATCGTTGGCAAGTGAAATTGACCCCAGGGGAACAACTGGGCGTGATCGGCGAGCAGACGACTCGCAGTGAAGGGGACAAAGAGGTTTTGTGGTACAAAATTGCTCCGCCCGCCGGCGAATTCCGTTGGATTCAAGCCGCCTCGGTCAGCACGCAACCCACCACTCCCACGCGCAAGAGCCAAGCGGCGAGCGATCTTGCCCAATCCAAAAAAACTCGCCGCACGGGCACTGATGTGGTTTCGGCCGCCTATCAAACAGATTCAGACGCCGGTGTCATCACGCTGGGCGATTCCGAGGACTATGGTCCGGCGCATGCTCGCTCCACCGCTCCGTTCATTGTTAGTGGCAGCTACCCCAAGGCGCCCAGGCCCGGAGAGATCATCAATGGAGAGGTAGTCGTGGGGGAAGAATACGCTCCAGGGGACATCATCCACGAGCAGACAATGGATGGTGGAGTTGCTGAGGGAAGCTCTAGCGGCGGTGGTTACTATGGCGACGAGTATGTCGACGGTGAGTACTACGACGGAGAGTACTACGACGGGGAGAGCATGCACGGTGAGATCGTCGACGGAGGCGTTCACTATGATGACTCGTACGGTGAAGTCATCTACGACGGCGATGACTACATCGATAATGTCGTCCAATCGACATCCAAAGGTGCATTTGCCGGCTGGCATGCGCTCGAGTTGACCGATGACGGCATGCGATTTACTTGGCTGGAACGTCTGTACAGCCGCGCTAGGGAAAATGGTCCGGATCCTTTGCAGGCCGACCCGTTCTCGTTGGCAATGAATAAAGGTCAAGTGCGCCCCAACTCGCCGCTCGCAGTGCAGCAAATGTATCCTGCGGGGATGCCGCAAACATCTCATACGGAACATTCTGCGGCGCCACCACGTCGTCGGCATCGTCCCTGGCGCGACCCTCGCAATCTGGGGAGCTCACGCGCGACGGGCTTGAGCCCCTCGGCAGCCCCTGCGCTTTCAGCGCACGATCGCGAAGCAACGGACTCCGATTTTAGCCCCCTACCGACTGGCCCCAATGGCATAGGTGCCGGGCTACAACGGCTGGCGGACGCTCTAAATGGCGGTAGCGACGCCGGCGCGCCAAGGCAAATGGATGGCGGGAGCCCGGCAACTGGTGACATCAATTGGTATGGGCTGGGCTCAGGCGCAACATCCGCGTCGCTGGTCAGCCATCAGGCCAACGCAGCGGCGGCCGCTGAGTCGCTGCAAACCGCTGCTACAAACGTGGACCTCAACCAACTGCAGCTCAGCCTCAGTGAAGCGGTAACCCAGCCCATGCAGATGTGGAGTCTGCAACCGATATACGATGCTGCGCGCTACCACGTCGAGCACGGCGCGTCCGCGATCGAACGCGGACAGGCTCGTCTGCTGATGGAACGCGTGGAAGAGTTTGCTGAGTTAGCGGCGCGAAGCGGGTACTTGGCACTCAATCGCAGCAGCCTAGGGGGCACGACCGCGAACTCTAACACATCGGGCAACACAGCCAACAGTCCCATCATGTTGGCTGGGGCGTCGAGCGGATCTGGGG
>CAKQNH010000331.1 GCA_934255105.1 uncultured Pirellulaceae bacterium | reverse complement strand
ATTCAAGCCAGTACGATTGACCCACTGCTAGCCGCCGCCGCCGAGCACTTCGGTCGCTTCCCACAGCGACTGTCGGCCAGCTAAGGTCCAGGGAGTGGTAGTAGCTTTCAAGCAAACCTGTGTCGTACGACGCGTTTGACGGTGCAAACCGGCACGGCCCGTTGCAGGACCGCTCTGCCGCCCAGAAAATCTTCACCGTTGAAACTGTTTCCGCTTCACAGCCGGCTCTAAAAGCTACGACAAGTCGCAGCGGTCCAAGGTTGCTCTACCGCCAACCAACTGCAATTTCATTCATATAGCTTGGTGTCGTGCCAAATATCACTTCATTCGATATGTCATTGGCTACTTAGAGCTCGTGACGCGAACTTGTAGGCCTGGCATTTGGCGATACGTTGGAAGGATGATGTCATAGGGATTGTCGCTAGTTAGGCAACTGTCGGAAAATTTCAATCGGTCGGGGGCGGCCAAGCCCCCGGTAGTGCTGTCGAGTGGCAACCAACGGCCTGCCAGCCAAGCTTCCGTCCACGTATGAAATTGCATTTGCGTCGGATCGTTGAGGTCGATCCTCAGGCCACTAACCGCGCGGGCTGGAATTTTCTCGGCACGTAGCAAGCTGGTCAGCAACAATGTGTGCGCGACGCAGTCACCAGTCTTCTCTCGTAGCGTTTGCAGTGGAAGGGTGACGGTGCGACCCAGCGGATTGAGAGCGATCTCCTGGTGGACGCGCCGCGTTAATCGCTGGGCCACAGTCTGTAGAGCTCTGTCGGAATCCAGTTTGTTAGGATTGCGGTCGGCACTATCCGTCGCCGCTTCGCTACTGGTTGCCTTTTCGTTGGCTGTCTTTTCTTCTGCTGTCTTTCCTTCTGCAGGCTCTTCTTTGCCGGCCCATTGCTGCGCTAGGCTAACCAAGCTGGCATTGTCGGCTGGAATTAGCCGCGAGGCTTGTAAGTAACACTTCTCGGGCTCGGCCGCAGTTTGCTCTGCCTTGTCCGGCGACTCGCGTTGTGCCCGGCTGACGGTCACCTCGACGCTCAGTGCATTGAGGGAGACTTTTGACTGGGTTGCAGAATCGGCCACCAGCGTGAATACGTCTTCACCCGAAGCGCCTGCATCGCGATCGACGCGATAGACAACCCGTTGCGCGTCCGCCTTGGGGATCGTCCCGACTAGCGGCACGTGGCTGCCTAGAAGATCGGCTAAGTCGAACTCGTCGCGGGTTCGCTGGGCTACTTCGGATGGAGTCCAAAAGGTACTTAGCTTTGGCCCAGAAAGAGCAACCGTCTTGAGCACTTCCCCGCGCTCGTTGATCCAGTTGCGAGACAGCATGCCGCTGTCTTCGCTGCGTAGGGCGACGTCGACTGTCAGCAGCGACTGAGTTTGGCCGCCGGGTAGCGCAGTCAGGTCGAGCTGGCCGGCCAGCAGTTCGGCATGGGCGATTTTGTATAATTGCGGCACAAATAGATCGGCTTGCAGGTGCTCGCCAGGTTGTGGGGTGTGCCGCATCATCACGGCTTGCAATCCCATCACCCCCCAGGCTGTATCGCCCCAGTCGAAAGCGATCTGGCTGGCAACCTCCTCTTCGCCAGCAATGGTCTTAAGGGTGGTGGCGGTGAATTTCCCAAGCGATCGCTTCCCCTCGGTCAGGGATTTGTTGTCGAGCGATTGTGAGGTATCGCTCAGTTCAACTAATTGGCCATTGGCAAGCTCTAAGGACTGGATGGTTCGCTTGAACCGTGTTGGGCTGCCGTTGTTGTCGACTTCGAGGCAGTCGGTACGAGTAATGCGGACGTGTTTTGTGTTGTCGTCGATGGCCGAACGCTGGACCAACACCTGGGTATAGCCTATGCGTTTGTCGTCCAGGTACTGCAAATACCACTGCTCCCAGGGCAATTCATCTAGCTTGATCCAGCGGCCTTCTCCGGCGGGTACCGTCGTTGGTTCTATCGCTGCAGCTTCTGTTGCGTCGCCCGCAGGTGGGGGCGTGGGCACTGCGGGGGCACCAGACTGTGCCTCCGTGTTTGGCTGGCAGCCAAGCGTGAAGACGGTCAGCAGTGCCAAG
Source organism: uncultured Pirellulaceae bacterium (assembly GCA_934255105.1). Taxonomy (GTDB): domain Bacteria; phylum Planctomycetota; class Planctomycetia; order Pirellulales; family Pirellulaceae; genus Aureliella. The sequence continues at coordinate 3,925 of CAKQNH010000331.1, read as the reverse complement.
ATCGAGAGTTTATACGCCGGGGCAGCGATGGAGGAGGCTTGCATCCATTGGTCCTAGTTCGGAATGAAAGGGGCTCAGGAGGCTGATGCAAAACAGCCAAAGTGAGGCAGTGGATTCATGACGGGTTGTGAAAAAATGCTGCCATAAAGCTTCAATTGTAGTCCACCTGCGTGGCTTTTCGGCAACTTGAATAAGGTGCCAAGTCAGTTTATGTGGGCTGTAACAATCGCGACCTCACTGCAAGCGGAGAAACTTGCCAACTTTTCCTGGAAGTCTCCTCTGGTGTGCCCTGTAACCTAGTTTTACTTGTCAGCCGAGCGGGCTAGCTCGCAGACACTCGCGTCAGTCATCCTCCTATTAGAACGCAATCAAGAGACAGATACATGGGTTCGCAGCAACGATCTCAAACCGGCCACGCCTCACAAGTCAACCAAGCTAAAAGCGACGCGCTGAGCAGCTTTGGTAGCTTGACCGACGCAGAATTGGAGGCTCACTTGAAAGTCTTCCGCTATGATGCGTTTGATTTGACGGACGCCGTCCGCCCAGCCATCGACCTACAAGTCATTCCGCGACAGGGATTCCGGCATGACCTCTATGTCGATCCTACGACCCGGACAAAAGTCCCCGTGATTATGGCTGCCGCTTCTCGCGAGCGACTGTTCGACCTGTTTATCGATATGATCGATACGCTCGGACCCGTGGTTGACGTGGTGCTGGAGACCAGCCACTACCATACTGGCGGACACCAGGATCACTACCGCGAACACATCGATATGCCCGTCCTAAAGAGCATCCTCTACGACTTCGAAGATATGCTCCTGAACGATGGCTGTACCGGTATCGCCGTTTTGAACCCCAAGCGTCAACAAGAGGTTCAGTTCGATGAGCATAAGCTCGTTATTGCCTATGGATCACCTTTGGAATCCTTTGAACGCGTGCTGATCCAAAACGATGTGTACATCGACAAAGGCATTCGCTTCATCACCGAAGCGGAGCATGTCCACACCAGCAGCGACCAATTCTACTCACAATTTGAGCAATTGGCACTGCGCTTAGGAACGGAATCCGAGAGTGAAGATGGAACGTTTTGCTAAACCAAATCCTGGGCTCGTCGCTGTTTGCGTCGGGAGCTACACTCCTGGCAGACACCTTGGATAATCAGGCGATGGCTGCGCACGCGGAAGCGGTGGCGACGCGCGATTTCGTCCCGCAATTGAACGACGGGGTCGGATTGAAACTCCAGTAAACTGTGGCATTTGACGCAGTAGAAGTGGTCGTGCGCCGGGTAGCCGTAGTCGTGTTCGTACACGCTGCGCCCGTTGAGCTCGAAACTACGGAGCAGGCCCGCGTCGACAAATTCCTTTAACGTACGATAGACAGTTGGGCGGCTAACGTAGTTCTCTTCTCCCTTGCGCGGTAACTGGTCGATCAATTGGTCGGCATCAAAGTGCGCGTGCTGACTGAATACCTGTTCCACCAAGTAGCGACGCTGCTCAGTTTTTCGCAGTCCGCGGCTAAGCAGATATTCTTCAAATCGTTCCAAGGGAGACTGTGAGACTTCGACAGTTCCCAATTTTTCGACCATGAGAGCCTCAACCCAGTTGTAAACGAAGGAGTGAGCTGGATAAGTACGCGCTGCACGTTTGCAGCCCAAGGGCACTTATCCTGTATTGTACTCCGAACGCTGACGGGTGGGATGGGCTAGGTTGTCTACAAGGACTTCTAGACCGCGAGTGTTAACGTAGCGGAACTCGCCAAGAGTTTCGGTTGGCTCGTCTGGAGGAAGGTCTTGGCGACTTCCGCTACCCGACAGCCACGGCAGGCCCGGTGCTACGCGAACGTATCGAGCAGTTTGTCGAGAGCAGCGGATAGGTTTTCCTGCGTTTCATACGAACCGTTGGCGATCGCCTCGCGCAGGGCGGCTACCTTCTCTGTGCGTATGCCTCCCGCCATTTGGTCGGTTTGCCCTAGAGCCTGTGACTGGCTGAGTTGCTGCGCCTCGGACGATAATTCCAACTGGTCAGCGGTCGAGGTCGACCCGACTGAATTGGCCCACTCGGCGCCCCCCCCAGACTGAGCTGGTTGGTTGCGCGTCACCGAATGTGTGGCGGCTGTGGATTGCAAACTGTGGATTTGCATAACGGTAGAATCTCCCCTGCGTGTAAAACCTTCAAATGAACTTATAGGATAGACCTTCGACCCAGGTCAAGGCCATCCGCGCGTCGCATTCCATGTCGGAATCGATTGTGCTGTCCATAGTCACACGGGAAGACTTAGCGAACGCAGTACTGATAGCTACCCATACTATCGGTCGCTGTTAATGCTAGCCTTGGGGCGAATTGCCAAAGATCTAATTTTGCGACACGAGACACCTTGAACCGCAGATAGGGTTTATGCGACTTGCAACAACCACGCAACGCCCTAACATACTCAATGCGTGCTGGTTGTGTGCATCCCGCCATTGTCCCCAAGCTCTCAACGCCTTGATCCTATGCGATTCTGCCTAGTCAGTACACAACAAAATTGGGGTGGAGGCGAAGCACTGCTGGCTTCCATGGCCCAGCAGTGGGTGCAGGCTGGACACTCGGTCAGTTGCATTGTGCGCCGCGGCAGCGAAGTAGAGCGACAGGTGCTGGCCAGCGGTGCTGCAATTCTGCATACCACTCACGATCGTGGAACCAACCTGGCGGATTGGTGGGCGGTTCGGCGTGCCCTGCGCAATTGGAGTCCTGACGTCGTTGTCCTCAATGACTCGCACGCGGTCCCGCTAGTTGGTTCGGCGGCTCTGTTTTGTCGTCGGCCCAAGCCTGTGCGCCTGGCCTACAAGCACACCGTCTTTCGCTTGCACAGCGCTCTGAAGTATCGCCTGCTGTGCGACAAGCTGGTGTGCGTTTCGCAAGCGGCCTTGCAGGTCGCACTCGACGGTGGCCTGCCTGCGCGGCACGCTGAAATGATCCACGGCGGTTGCCCAGCGCTGCACAGCGATCCGGCCACGCGCGATGAAGTCCGCACTGAACTGAAGCTGGCTCCTCAACAACGACTGCTGGTCTGCGTGGGTAGCCTGCTCGAATGCAAAGGGCATCGCGAGTTGGTCGAAGCCATGTCTTTGCTGTGCGCCGGCGGCAGTGACTTGGTAGCGGTGATCGCTGGCGACGGTGAGGAGCGGACGAGGCTAGAGGCCCTGATCGCTGCGCGTGATCTCACCCAACAAGTTCGCTTATTGGGCTATCGCCACGACGCCCAGCGCTTGCTCGACGCGGCCGACTTGGTTGTCCATCCATCGCACAGCGAAGGGCTGTCTTTAGTGCTGATTCAAGCGCAGATGTTGGGCAAGCCAATTGTGGCCACCGCCGTCGGTGGCACCCGCGAGGTACTGGCCGCAGACACTCCCGAGTGTACGAGTTGGATAGCCCAGCCCAATGACGCTCAGTCGCTGGCGGCCTGCATCAGCCAGGCTCTGGCCACCATCGCCGAGCCCAGCCCTGAATTCCATGAAAAGCTGATGGCAACTACCGCTCGCATGCATCGGCAGTTCACCGTCGCCACCACCGCCCAAAAGTGGGTGGAACTAGCCGCCCGGTTGCAGAGACAATAGCTATCCCAGCCGGCAGTTCCACTCCTCAGGCTAGCTTTGAGTTCCAAGAGCTGCGTTAAAGTTCTCTGGAGTGCTGCGACTTGTCGTAGCTTTACGCAGCCTCAGTAGTATGAGGTGCTAGACGGTACAAAGCTGCCTCAAACTCAAACTCAAACTCAAACTCAAACTCAAACTCAAACTCAAACTCAAACTCAAACTCAAACTCAAACTTAAACTTAAACTTAAACTCAAACCAAGATCTGCAAGTGGTGGTTCAAGTTTAGGTTTGAGTTTGAGTTTAAGATCAAGAAATTTCTGACCATCTCTCAATCCAGTAGAAATGGAGGCCAG
>CAKQNH010000330.1 GCA_934255105.1 uncultured Pirellulaceae bacterium | reverse complement strand
GGCTATCCCCATTGTGGAGGGCTCCAGTTTGCAGCGTGATTCCATCGCATCGGGACTGGATCGCGGCTATCTGGATGCGACCACGCTGATGGAACATCTAATTTTAAAAGGCATTCCGCAGCGCACGGCCCACCATTTAGTAGGAAAATTGGTGGCATTGGCACAAGAAAGCAAAGTTTGTTTGGGCGAACTGACTGATTCCCAACTAAAATCGACTCATCCAGACCTCGACGGATCGCTGCGGGAGGTGTTAGGCGCGGAACAAGCGGTAAAGGCGTACCAGAGCTACGGGTCGAGTAGTCCAGATCGGGTGCGCGAGCAGATGAATCGCTGGCGCGAGCAATTACAATAAGAGTTTAGCTTCCGCGGCAATCTAGTCCCTAGCAGCAGCCTGCGAGTATCGATGAGTGGATTTTCTAATCTAATTTCGGCGACGTCTGAAGTCGCCCCTGCGCGGACATCTAAGCGGTCGAATTGTTTCGCCCGCTTCCGCTCCCTACGCCTCCAGCTCACAAAATGCGTCGCCGGGGTCGTGCTGGCTCTAGGGCTAACAGCGGCCCTGCCGGCTCAGGATCCGTTTGGCGGCGGTGCCGCTGGCAGCAATCCATTTGGCGGTCCGGCCGACGCGACTTCTCCATTCGGTGGATTCGGCGAGCCTGCACCAGCGGAGGCTGCGCCCGCCGCTGCCACTGGTGCCGCCGGAGCGACCGCGGCGACCGAAGAAGATCCCAATCCAATCATTCGTTTGCTACGCGAGACGCCACCGCAGACGCCTAAGGAGATGGCCGAAGGATTGACCTGGGTCGTGCGTCTTAAACGTTGGGATGAAGTGCGTAGGCTGCTGGACCAAATTATTGCCAAGCAGTGGACCTTACCGCAATTAGCCGAACTTGCCAGCGCGGGGGGCGAATCGCTGTGGTTCCGACTGTCGGTGGATGAAGCGGGCTTGAGCGAAGAGCAACGCAAGCTGCTCGATAGTATCGTAGCAGCGCAAGGCACGTTGGCCCGCGACCCTGCTTGGATCGATGGCTGGATCGAAAAACTATCGCACCCACAGCCCGGCGCGCGTCGGCTGGCCCAGTTGCGACTGCGAGAGGGTGGTCCGGCTGCGATCACACGCTTGCTGGAACGGCTGTTTAGCAACGACGCCAACATCGATGCGGGCATGTTAGCAGGCACAATCGCTGAATTCGGTAGCAATGGCCGCGACGCCTTACAGGCTGCTTGTCTAGTTAAAGACCCTCAGCGCGCCGCACGCGTCTATGTGGGCATTGCCGAAATTCCAGGTAGTGACTTTTCCAGCGAAGTGGCAGCCGGCTTGCAAAGCACGCTGCTGACACCCGAGCAGCGGGCCGCTGTGGCGGAGGTCGTGCAGCGTCGATTCTCTAAGGTCCCCACACCAACCGCGATCGAAAAATACTTGGCTGAACGATTTGCGATCCGCTTGGACGACTACCAACAGTCGCGAATCGCTCAGATTGTAGTTATCGAAGAACCCATTTGGCGGCCGACCGCCGATGGTAAGTCGGTAACGCAGGTCACTGGACCGCCGGAGGAACATGAGCTCGAGCGGTTGGCGCGTTTAGCTGCGCATCGCTTGAATTTGACGCGTGCCACCACCGACGATTTGGTCGACAGCACTGCCGTCATTCTGCAACGCGCCTACCGCGTCCAGCCGGAGTTGCAGCCCGCCGCAGACCAATCGGCCTACCTAGCGACCATAGATCAAACGGCAGCCAGCGATGCCGGTTTTTGGATTCGCGTATTTGATCGCACCAGCGAATTGCAGATGCACGGTGCTGCGGTGCGCGCGGTACAGAAGCTCGGCCAAGAGGCACCTGGGCACTACTTGGTCCCACTCGATTTCCTGACGCGCTTGTTAAGCGATTCGCGCCCCGTCATTCGCTACTTGGCACTAGAGCAGATCGCCAAACTGGATCCACAGCAGGCGTTTGGTGGAGCTGAGAAGGCCCTCGAGGTTGCCGTCGAGATGGCCCGCCTGACCAGTGGTCCCCACGCACTGGTGATTGGCCGCAGCGCCGATCTGCGTCAGGCAGCCCAGCAACAATTAGAGCAACAGGTCGGTGCGCAAGTCACCACCGCCGATTCCGCCCGCAGCGCACTGCTGGCGCTCGACGGCCTGCAGCCCATCGAGATGGTGTTGATCGTCGACCGCATGTCGGATCAAAGTGTGTTTGAATTGTTGCAGCGATTGCGAACCGCCAAGCGAAGCCGCGCGCTGCCGATTGCGGTGCTAACTGACGAGCTCTACCAACACGAGCGGCGTCTGATCGCTCAACTATCGGGCGTGGTCTCGGCACAGCTCTCGCGAGGCCCGCAGCAAATGCAACAGGTGATCAGTAAGCTGATGGGACAGCTCGACACGCAGCCCTTCTCTAGCGAAGATCGCAACCGCTTCGCAGAGATCGGCGGCGAGTTTTTGTCTAAGATCGCCAGCGATCGCGATCTGTACGCTTTTTATCCACTCAACGACTGGCGGTCAGAACTGGGTGGCATCGGTCGCAGCATGTCTATCGGCTCGCGGATGGCGCTGCTGGCCGCACTCGGTTCATCCGATAGCCAAATGCAGTTGGTCGCACTGGCCAGCAGTAGTAGCCTGACTGCCGCCGAGCGAATGCAAGCCGCACAGGAATTCTCAGCGTCGGTCGATCGCTTTGGAATGAATCTTGGGCGTGACGACGTGCTCAGAGTCTACGACGTTTACAATGCGCTCGGGCCAAACGATCCAGCTACCGCCGCCAGCCTGGGAGCGGTGCTGGACGCGATCGAAGCCCGCGCTCGATAGTCATGTCATGGTATGGACTCCCAACTCCTATGGACGATTCGAAGGCCACGCAGGCTGCGGCGATCGATGAGCCTTTGATCGGCTCTAGCTCCGCTATGCAGGCGCTCTACCAAATCGTGCATCGCGTGGCACCCAGTCAGGCTCCTGTGCTACTGCTAGGTGAGTCGGGGGCGGGGAAGAAGACAGCCGCACGAGCAATTCACCGGCTGAGCCTGCGGGCTACGGGACCGCTGCTGAAGGTCCATTGTGGCGGACTGAGCAAAAGACTGCTGGAGAGGGATTTGCTGGGATACGTGCAGGGTGCGTTTGCTGGCGCGGCGCACGACCGCAGCGGACGCTTGGAAGCCGCGCACGGTGGCACGCTCGTCTTGGACGAAATTGACTGCCTGCCCCTTGGCCTGCAATTGCAATTGCTGCGAGTGCTGGAGGAGCAGACGTTTGAGCGCGTGGGGGACGCCAAGGCTATCAATGTCGATGTGCGCATAATCGCTACCAGCCATCGCGACTTGACCAATGAAGTCATCGAGCATTGCTTTCGCGAGGATCTCTATTGGCGGCTGAGCGTGGTGCCGATCTCCGTACCTCCACTCAGAGAGCGCGTCGAAGACATCCCCGCCCTAATCAGCCACTTCCTGGAGCTTTGCGGACAGGCCAATCATCGCCAGTCGCTGCACGTTCTGCCGGAAACCATCGACGCTTTGCGGCGATACCATTGGCCCGGCAATGTGCGCGAGCTGCAGACTTACGTTGAGCGGGCTGTGGTCCTGGCCGATGGGGATGAGTTCGGCATCGAACTGCTCCCCGCATCAATCCGCAGAGGTGGCAAAGGAGAGTTGAGTACCGTCAGCGTGCGCGGCGTCGACCTGGAAACTCTTGTCCAGGAAGTTGTAGAGCAAGGCGTGCGAGCGGCAGAAAGTGAACAATTGGAAGTTCACAGCTACGTGGTCAATCGAGTCGAGAAGGAGCTTATCGCGCAGGTTCTGGCGAACTGCAACCACGTGCAAACCAAAACTGCCGCTAAACTCGGCATAAACCGCAATACGCTCTACAAGAAGATCAAAGATTACGGCCTGGAGCCAGCAGAGCCGCCGGATACAGAGAAGTGAGCAGCGTTTGAGCTACTGTGGCCTAAGCTTTAATGCACATCTATCCACAGCCAGAGTTCCGAGCAAGCGCTTTCAAAACAGAATAAAAGCATGGCACTGCTATCCACAGCGCGAATTCTACTGGCAAGCGGAGTGTTCCTTTGGACCTGCGGTTATCTGGCCGCTTTTGAGAATTTGCATGAGGCCTTGCATCCCAATCGGCAGGACGCGCCGCAGGTCAGCTCCGACGATGTCTGGACGGATGTCATTATCGATGGGGATTGGCGGATTCAACGGCATACCATCTTCGGCCATGTCCGCCTGCTCGACCCACAAGAACGGCGACTAGCTTTCGGGGATATGCAGCAATGTTATGGCGAACTGCAGCGGTGGCGCGACTGTGGAGCAGTTCCCCCGATGACTTCGCACGTAGTGATCTGCTTGCACGGTCTGCGTGGCAGTCGAGCGAGCATGCAATCCATCAAGGAATATATAGCCGAGCAAGGGAAGTTTACGGTCATCAATTTCGGCTATGCTTCGACGCAAGGGCCCGTGCAAGAGCAAGCCTACGCGCTGGAAAGTGTGCTGCGCAATTTGCGCGGTGTGCGCAAGGTCAGTTTCGTGGCGCACAGCATGGGAAATATTGTCGTCCGGAATTTGCTCTACAAGCTCCGCGTACAGGATCGTGCACCGCCGCTTACGTTCGAGCGGATGGTCATGATCTCCCCTCCCAATCACGGTGCTAACGTGGCCAACATGGTCGCCAGCCGAGGTTTGTTGCGTTTGTTGATTGGTCCAGCCGTAGATCAGCTTGCACCGGAAGTCGATTGGCCGCTGTTAGAGCAACAATTGGATACGCCGCCGTTCGAATTCGGTATCGTAGTGGGGGTCCGGGGGACAGAAACCGGCTATTCGCTGCGTGTGCCCGGTGACGATGATGGTCTACTGTCGCTCGACACTCAAGAACTCGACGGATCGGCTGCGCTGTGGAAGACCAAAGGCCTGCATCAATTCATGCCTCGCTATCCGGTCGTGCAGGCCGCCACCCTCTCGTTCTTGCTCAACGGAGAGTTTGCCGAAGTCAATACACCGCAAGGCTACCTGCAATGATGCCAAGCATTCCAACAAGCTTGCTGAAGTTGCACATCGTCCCAGGACGAGCGAATGCGACATCATCAACAATCGCGTTGCCGTAACGTGTAATTTCACCGACATTCCCAGCGTCCAACTTACTTAACCCACTCGAGCACTACCAAAAGCGGACGATGGTCGGAAGCCGAGGCTTCGTCGATAACTTGCGATGAGACGACACGGAGTCGATCACTGGGGCGATAGAAGATATAGTCGATTTGCTTAATGGGCTCGATGGCGGGAAATGTTAGCAGGTCGGTAGCTGAGCGGACGACTGTCCAGGATTTGAGCAGTTCGACGACAGGGGAATGTTCGGGTTGGGCATTGAGATCGCCAGCTAGGATGATCGTTGCAGGCAAATCTTGCAAGCTTTCAGTAATCGCGCGCGCTTGACGGAGTCGAAATTCGGCGTTGTTGTGATGCAGATGAGTGGTGCCAAATAGAAGCTGCTTCCCAGGCAATTGGACTGAACAGGTTGCCACCATGCGTTGCTCCCGTTTAGGTTCGCCGGGGAGCCAGTGGATACGCAAATCCGAAAGTGGCCAACGCGACAACAAAGCTTGTCCGTATTGGCCACCACCAAAATCGATCTGCCTGGCGAACTGCGCGTGCATACCAGTCAGTTTGGCTAGCTCAGCGGTCTGGTCAACACCTCCGCTTCTCTGTGTGCGGTTGTCGACTTCCTGTAAAGCAACCAGGTCCGGGTGGCAGTCATTGATGACTTTAGCCAATCGCTCCAAGTCGACTCGATCGTCGACGCCACGCCCGTGATGAATGTTGTAACACAGCACTCGCAGTTGCTGCACTTTCGGAGAGTTCGTTTGGGCGGCGGCGTCTTGCCCCTGGCCCATGGAAAACAGAATTCCTATAGTCCCCAATAGGGACACCGCAGCAAGAAGTAAACTTCTCATCAATGGCTCTTTTCTAAACGTCGGCGGACATCGTCAAGACTGGACAACGTAATAAGCTTTGA
>CAKQNH010000329.1 GCA_934255105.1 uncultured Pirellulaceae bacterium | reverse complement strand
GGTCGGCCTTTTAGCCCGGAGGGCGGCCTTTTAGCCCGGAGGGCGACCTTTTAGCCCAGACGGCGGCCTTTTGCCTTTTAGCCCAGAGGGCGGCATATCCTTGCCGGTGGCATGAGCCACCGGACCAAATGAATAAACTGTCCCCCAGCCCGGAGGGCGACACCAGATTCGTGGCGTTGCTCGGCAAGCATGAACATGACATGACACCCCCTCCGGGCTTGCCCAACAGAGGGCTGTAGTCCGGTGGCTGACGCCACCGGCAGAGATGTTTCGCCCTCTGGGCTAGAGAGATGTTTCGCCCTCGGGGCCAAAAAGATGTTTTGCCCTCGGGGCCAAAAAGATGTTTTGCCCTCGGGGCTAGAGAGATGTTTCGCCCTCTGGGCAAGAGAGATGTTTCAGTGCCTACCACGTCCGCGCCCGCGCAAATGGATTTAACGATGAAATTTCGAACGTATACATTTGGCCTGTTGTGCTGTCTAACCATTTCCAGCAGCGTGGGTTGCAACGTATTTGGCAACAAGCCGAAGAGTACGTCCGACAAGAGTTGGTCGATCACGAAGCTATGGAAGAAAGAGTATCAGAAGCCCAATACGGTCTCGGTGATCTGGTCGCCCGACGTATTGACGGTGACCGGGCAACCACCCACGCGTGGTTTTGGTGGCCGCGTATTCTTCTACAACGATCGTACTCAGGCCATTCCCGTTGAGGGCGATCTGATCGTGCATGGTTACCGTGGCGATCCAATGCTAGGTGAGTCCGAGCAGGTCCAAGCCGACAAGACCTTCCGCTTCACCGCCGAACAATTGACCGGGCACTTCAGCCCGTCTGAACTGGGCGCTTCCTACAGCGTGTGGATTCCTTGGGATTCTGCCGACGGCATACGCACAGAAGTTACTTTGATTCCGACGTTCAAGGGGACCGACGGACAAATCGTGCAAGGGGCACCCGCCAAGCTGTTCCTGCCAGGTCGCTCGTCGGTCTCAACTTCGGCTAAAGGCGGATCGCAAACACCGACAAGTTCAGGATTTGAAACCCAAACCGTATCCTATCAACAACGCTCGATTCCGACCAACGCTAGCGGCTCGCTTCCTCAAATGGCTCGACAGACCGAGCCGACGACAATTGAACTGCCTGCGTTGGGAAGCTTGGGGCGTCCACAACCGCGTGGCGTTGGGCAGCCAGCACAAGGCTTCACTTTGGGGGCACCTCCCAACGCAGCCCCCAATGCAAGTAACAACACAGGTACTACTGAATCTCGCGTGCCTAGCCTCAACCAGTTCGCTCCAGCCGTACCAACTTCGGCCAGTGAGCCGTTTAATGCCGGGTCGGCGATGAGCCCACCCAAGAGTGGCGCAACTACGGCAAGTGGCACCACAGCGTCAGAGGTTAGTCCAGCCTCGGCCGTATCGGAAAAACTCTCGACTGCAGGGGGTATGCGCAGCTCGCCGAACATTGGAACGCAGGGCAACAAACCGTTTGCATTAGAACCCTGGAACGCACGTTAGAAGGTGCATTGTCAACCTGTTGGAGCCCAGGCTTCAGCCGCCTCACGCACCACGTAAAAGCTACACACCAGCCAGGCTGGCATGGGACCGATGCCTTTTGAGTTGTGAGGACTATGAAACGGGCAGGAGTGCCCGTTCTGTGCCCGTTCTACGGTAGGGGGGCGGGCAAACTACGATAGGAAAACGGGCAGGAGTGCGCGTCTACGTTAGGGAAGCGGGCGGCAGGGAGAATGCTACGGACGGCAAGGGCATGCTAAGGGCGTTGACGCGAAGATGACGCGCCTTGAGGTGCTGGCGCGGGGACCTCTTCGGATTGGTTGGCAGTTGCGGCTAGACTCAGCTCATTTCTTACACCGTCGATGCCGGGTTCCAGCGCAAGCAGACGCTCGATTAGTTTGCCATCCTCGACCGACTCGACCTCCCCTTGCAGCACTGCGACCCGGCCGTCCATGCTGATCTGTACGCCAGCCACGCCGGGCGGAAGAGGCATAGCCGCGAAACGCTCGTTGATGCGTCCAGCGGTAAAGCTGCTGGTGGGACGCTCTACAGGAAATCCGACGCGAATGACCGCGCGTACTTTTTTCTCGCTTTGAGCATTCTGATTGTCATTGTTGCCGCCAAAACCTCCTCGCCCGCCTCCGAAGCCTCCTCCACGCCCGCCACCGAAGCCTCCGCGCCCTCCCATGGATGAGCCCGTTAGGCGGCTGACCGCTGCGGCGGTAGCCAGACTGCTGGCCATCTGTGAGGCACCGAAAGTGGCGTCAAAGCTGCTGCCGATCGCGCCGCCGCCGCCAAGCGTTGGCATGGCAGTACCTTGACCGCCCATGCCGGCTGCGTTGCCTTGTCCACCACCCGCCCTGCTATTGCTGCCCAGGGAACCAAACCCGGATTCGGTACCCAGGCCGAAGTTGCCGAAACCACCCATGGTGTTTTGCGCGAAAGCAGCGGGCGTCAGGATCAACAAGCCACTGAGTGCAGCCCACATTGCCAGTAGCGAAGATGGAGCTCGAAGTGTTCGCGACATGCTCATGTTTCCTGAAGTGCGTTTTAAGGGAGGCCAGCGCCAGACATCATTATACGCAGGCTTCTGGGTGGACTGTAGTGTTGTGCAGGGCGCTAAGTAAACACAACCGAAGCTCAGTACCTCCAGCCATCATCGGTCCTGTGCGTGCGGTTTCTTAGCCGTGCCGCTGAGTATCGTTCTGTAGGGATCCTGCCACTTGTATTGTGCATTTGAATGCGGTTTGTGCATAATGGCTGTGCAAAATTTCTCAGTCTGTTGGCGGTTGCCACTCTACACAAGGAATCTGACGTGCCCACCCCGAAGCTCTCCTGCTTGGCCATCCTCAGCGTGCTCCTGTGGGCTACCTGGACACCGCACGTTGTGGCTCAGGACACGACCGCTGCCCCCCCAGAGCGATTGACGGCTCCACAGCTCTTCCCCGAAAAGACGTTGGCCTACGCGCGAATCAGCGACATGCGGCAACTCAAAGCCGATTTAGCTCGCAGCTCGCTGGGCAAGCTGGCCAGCGACGACCAATTGCGTCCGATCTTATCCGAGTTTTACGGCTCGCTGGTCCGCAATACAACCGACATCCAGTCAGCTATTGGGCTGAACTTGGACGAACTGCTATCGATTCCCAGCGGTGAATTTGCCATAGCTTTGCTTCCCAACGACCGATATCGCGCAACCAAGAAGAAGAGGTCCAAGGCAGAGGATGGCGAAGCTGATGAAGAAGTCGCAAACGCAAGACCAGCCATCGCCATGCTGCTCGATGCCGGACAAGAGATTACCAGCGTTCAGCTCATGCTCAATCGCATTCACGATTCTGCCAAGGAAATGGATCACGAGGAAAAGGCCTTTGAGCGATTGACACTGCATCGCTACCAAAATCCCACGCGGCGAAGTCAGCAATTCGCTTACTTCATCGACAATGGCGTCATCGTGGTGACATCCGATGCGGACTATATCGAAGTGCTGGCAGCCCGCTGGTTGAACGGGCCATCGACGGACAGTGCGCTGGCGGACAATCGCAAGTTCACGTCGCTGATGGCACGCTGCGTGGGGACTGCTGGGGAGCGTCCGCAAGTCTCGTGGTACGTTGATCCGCTGGAGATCGTGCGGCAGTTCGTCCCCAAAAATGCCGGGACAACGATGGTCTTGGCCATGTTGCCCGCATTGGGAATCGATGGCATCGAAGCGGTGGGAGGTAGTGCGATCATCGCTCCGCCCGATTTTGATTCGATCTTCCATCTCCATTTGTCGCTCAGCAGCCCGCGCCGCGGCGTGTTGAGTCTGCTGCGTCCCAAGTCGGGATCCACCGCACCAGAGGACTGGGTGCCAGATTCGGTGGCCGGTTACTCAACGATTAACTGGGATTTGGCATCGACGCTGCAAGGCATCGAGCGATTGTACAACCAATTCCGTGGTGAGGATGCGTTGAACGAACAAGTCTTCGCAGAGGTCGACAAACGTTTAGAGTTAAATTTCCGCAAAGACGTGCTGGATAATTTAGAGGGTCGCCTCAGCATCCTTCAAGGCTTTGTGCGTCCAGTGCGCATCAATAGCGGCTCGAATGTGTATGCCGTGCGGCTGAAGAACCCCGAATACTTCAAAAACAACGTGCTTCCTAAGATTCTTAAACGAGTCGAGCAGCGACAAGAGATCAAGACCGAGGGGTTTGGACAGCTCACCGCACACGTCTTTGTTCCAGGACGGAACGCTACTGACAGCGACTCGCCGATTCGGCAGCCAGAAATTTGTATTGCCATGATCGAAGACTATGTAGTGATATCGGACAGTCGTTACATGATGCGGCAGATCGCCGACTGCGCGGCCGGCGGGAGCCCAGCATTGAAGGAGTCGCTCGAGTATCAATTGATCTCTGATCGCATCGCCGCACAGCTTCAGGAGCGCGCCTGTTCGGCTATTTCCTTTAGCCGTCCGGAAGAGTCGTTGCAGTTGTTCTACGAGCTGGCACGCGATCCGAAAAACCGCGAGCGACTCAAGGGGATGTCTGAAAACAATGGCTTTTTCAAAGCCTTGTTGTCCGCCTTGGAAAGTCGCGAGCTGCCACCCTTCTCGGTGATCGCCAAGTACCTGGCCCCCACCGGTGGCTTTTTGGTCGAGGAAGAGACGGGCCTGCACTACATGAGCTTTTCGCTGCGCCGCGATTAAGTCGCAGCAGCGCTCCGCTCGTTACAAGCCTACGATCCACTGCAAATGAAAAACGCGGCCCCCATTGAGGAGACCGCGTAACGCCAGTTTTATTCTTAAGCTCGATCCTCTAGCGCGGTTAGACCTGAGCTAGACGAGGATTGAGCTGATTCTGGCAAAGCAGAACAGGGCAGGGCAGGGCAGAGCACCGCGCTGAGTGCCGTTTAGAACAGCACTTGGACTCCCACGCTGCCACCGTGCAGGAACACCTCGTCGTCGTTGTCCACTCGAGTCCCCGTCGAGGGGTTGATAAACTGTGGGCTTTGGCCCGGTATGGTGACGGCACCAGGCATATACCAAAACTCATAGCCGGCGGTCAGACGCACGCTGGGGACGACCTGATAGTTCGCAAAGACTCCCATCTCGATCAATCCGGCGACATCGACGCTGTTGTCTCCTGCGTTCAGAACGGTGGTAGCTCCGTTTTGTAGGAACACGCTGGTCTCGTCGAAGTTGGCGTACACGCCCGCTTTACCACGAAAGCCCATGTTCGCGCGGAGACTGACCGGATAGAGAATATCAGCTCCAACCTGAGCCCCGGCCATGCGGTTCTTGACTCGATTGCGATAGGTCCCAAGGCCTTGAATACTGTTTGACTGGAACACAAAGTCTTCGTTGTAGTCGACGTAGCGGAAACCAATTAGAGTTGACAGCACATCCCAACTCCACCAACGGCGATTGATTTCAAAACTGTTGAGCTTCGACTCCCAAGCCTGAAAGTGTTGGTCGGCGTTATTAAACGTGTCAATTTCTGCTGGCGTATAACCTCCGTTAGCAACTAGGCGGCTTTGCAAATTGCCTGGGCCATTTACAAGCGACTGCCGATTCCACTTAAAAGGACCAGTGTAGACTCCCTCCCAGCCGTCGACGTTATTGAATAGACGACCGACCGTAAAGCGACCGCCGAGTTCATAGTCGAAGTCGGGCATGTAGCTGTTTTGTGAAAGCGAGAAGTACTTGTCGCTATTGCGTCGCAGCCACAGTGCTTCAGCGCTGGCGTAGGCATTGACATTGTGGCCCGGCGCGTCGCAAGCGTTCCCGCTGACGTAGGGGCGGCCGGCGCTACCCAACAGCGTACCATACGAGGCGGGTGCGACCCTGGAAGTATCGTCGGCGACTGAATAGGCCGCGTCCGAGGCTGATAGCCGGTTCAAGGGCTGTGTTAGTTTACCTGACACCGGGGCATCTTGGTAATTCATGGCCGCCGCCGGCGTCACGTAGTTAGCGTGCGTCTGCGCGGTTGCGTCGCTGGAGCAGCACAACGTGACCGTTAGACTTGCTCC
>CAKQNH010000328.1 GCA_934255105.1 uncultured Pirellulaceae bacterium | reverse complement strand
GGGATCGGAGATCGTTAGCGACCAGCGGCGCGGGCGCCCCGAAGTCTACAGTCAAAGTATGCAAGGCATCCAGAATTGCCTGAACCATAAAGTCCTGACCGGTGTCTGCACCAGCGTCTGCCGGACCAACATCGATGATCTGGTTACCGACCGCTGGGTCGATAGCCTGATCGAGATGGGGGTGATGTATTGTTGGTTCCACGTCTACCGACCGATGGGTCCACTGCCGATGCCTGAGCTGGCGCTTGAGCCGGACCAACTGCGTCGCGTGCGACAGTTTGTAGTAGATACACGGGCCACCAAGCCGATCATCGTCATCGACGCTTATCACGATGGTGCTGGTCGCGCGTTGTGCCCTGCCGTGACCGGCTTTACGCATCACATCGGTCCTGCGGGGGACATCGAGCCCTGTCCGATTATTCAATTGGCGACCGAAAACATCCACGACGATCGACCGTTGAAGGAGACATTTAATGACAGTCAATTCCTACGAGACTTCAGAGAATTGACCGCGCAGCACACTCGCGGCTGCGTGGTGATGGAGCGGCCCGATCTGCTGATCGAACTGGCTAAAAAACACAATGCCCGCGACACGACGCAGCGCAAGACCGCCATCGCCGAATTGCAAGCCACCATTCCGCGTCGCTCGCAGTACGCTCCGGGTACAGAGATCCCCGAGCGGAGCTGGGCGGTCAGGTTTGCTAAGTGGATCGCCTTCAATGACTTTGGCGCTTACGGGAAATTCTTCAAAGCGGACGAGTGGATTGATCCAGACCTTCCCAAGACCCCCAGCTCGCCGCAGACGTACGCCATCGATACCCAGCCGCTCACCCAGTCGGACGCTCCACTTTCATAGATGAATCGCAAACAATCTAGGGCTCACCTTCCCGAGCCGCCAGCCTTGATCCAGCAGGCGATGCGGCGAGATCGCTACGCATTGCTTAAAGCTTGGCAACGCCTGCATGCGCACAATTCTTCCGGAATCCAGACGGCCAATCCACAGGCACCCAGTCCTCAGGCCCTGGCACAGTGGCACGAGCGCGCGGCGGCCTCAGTTGCCCAGTGCGCCGCACGAGCGGCTAACGTGCCACCGCTGAGCTTTGATCCCGAGCTGCCCATTACGGCGCATCGCGAGCAGATTGTCGATCTGATTCGCACGCGGCAGACGATCGTCGTGTGCGGTGAGACCGGCTCGGGTAAGAGTACACAGTTACCCAAGTTGTGTTTGGAAGCCGGCTTGGGAGCTTCGGCGATGATCGGCCACACCCAACCGCGACGATTGGCGGCCCGCGCGGTGTCCAGTCGCTTGGCAGAAGAACTGTCATCTACGGTCGGCCAACGCGTCGGTTTTAAAATCCGCTTCACCGACGCCACCAGCCCAGACACGCTGGTTAAGCTCATGACCGATGGAGTGCTCCTGGCCGAGACGCAGAGCGATCGCTTCTTGGATCAGTACGATGCGCTGATTATCGACGAAGCTCACGAGCGGTCGCTGAACATCGATTTCTTGCTGGGCTATTTGCGGCAGTTGTCCGGACGGCGGCCCGACCTGAAGCTGATCATCACATCGGCTACTATCGACCCGCAGCGCTTCGCAGAACATTTTGCCGACGAGCAGGGTCCAGCCCCGATCGTCGAAGTCTCCGGACGAACCTATCCCGTCGAGATGCGCTATCGACCCTTCGCAGACGACGACAGCGACGTCTCTAACTCTCTTGACGAACAGTTGGCGGCTATTGCCGAGGCCAGCGATGAATTGATCGCGGAGGGTCCGGGGGATATTCTGGTGTTCCTGCCTACGGAACTCGATATCCGCGAAACGCACAAACACCTGCGAGGTCATTTCACTCGCATTGGTACCAACGTCGACATTTTGCCACTCTACGCGCGGCTGAGCCATGCGGATCAGAACAAGATTTTTACTCCGCACGGACAGCGACGCATCGTGCTGTCGACCAACGTGGCCGAGTCATCGTTGACCGTACCGGGCATTCGCTACGTGATCGATACGGGGCTGGTTCGCATTTCACGCTACGCACCGCGCAGTAAAGTCCAGCGCCTGCCCATCGAAGGCGTGTCGCAAGCGTCGGCCAATCAGCGCGCCGGTCGTTGCGGCCGTATCGGACCAGGCATCTGCATTCGCTTGTACTCGCAGGATGACTATACCACTCGCAGTCGGTTTACGACGCCGGAGATCCGCCGCAGCGATTTGGCCAGCGTCATGCTCCAGAGCAAGACGCTCCGTTTAGGTGCCCTCGCGGAGTTCCCGCTACTGGATCCGCCCAGCGCCGAGTCGCTGCGAGATGCGGAGCGAACCCTGCGCGAGTTGGGAGCGATCGACGCTGGCGGCAACCTGACGCACATCGGCAGCCAGTTGGGACGTCTCCCCTGCGAACCTCGCGTAGGGCGGATGCTGCTGGAGGCCCACGAGCGAAATTGTGTGGCGGAAGTCGTGATTATCGCGGCGGCGCTGGAAACCCAAGATGTTCGCCAACGACCGGCCGGCCTGCGTCCCCAAGCCGATGAAGCGCATGCGATTTTTGCCGATCCACACAGCGACTTTCTGAGCTATCTGCGACTGTGGGATTTCTACGAACATTTGAAAAACGACCTCGGACGTTCGCGATTGCAAAAGGCGCTCAGCCAAAAGTTCTTGTCTCCGCAAGGCTTTCGCGAATGGGGCGACGTCGTGCGCCAATTGAAGGAGCTGTTAGCCAGCGCGGGCATCAAATGCGGCAAACGACAATTCCACTTGCCACCCATCGATCGCGAGCGCATGGAAGCCCCCAGCGAACGACGCCACCAAAAGGGCTCCAAGTCTCAGAACCTGAAGAACGAAGAGGCAACTGAAAAACTCAAGCGGCCCGAAGGTTACGCAGCGATCCATCAATCGTTGTTGGCGGGGCTGATCAGTGGTGTGGCCCAGCGTGGCGACACCTACGAATACAAAGCTTGCGGAGGATTGTCGATCGCACTCTGGCCCGGCTCGGGATTGTTTCGACGCAAACCCAAATGGATCATGGCTGCTGAGATTGTGGAAACGGCCAAACGCTACGGTCGTACGGTTGCCGAGATCGATGTCGAGTGGATCGAGCAAGCCGCTGCAGAACTGCTAAAACACAATTACACCGACCCTCACTGGAGCAGCAAGACGGGAGCCGCGCTCGTATACAAACGCAGCACTCTGTATGGCTTGACCATCGTCAGTGGCCAGCGAGCGCAGTTGGCACCCATCGATCCCGATGCGGCCCGCGACATGCTAATCGAACATGGCTTGGTCGAGGGAGAGTGGGACTGTCGCGAAGCGTTCTATCTGCACAACCAAGAGATGCTGGCCGACATGCACGAATTGGTCCAACGCACTCGATCGAGAGATTACATCCTCGATCGCTATCATCTAGCATCGTTTTACACTAGCCGCATTCCAACAGACGTATTCGATTTGGCCAGCTTGCGCGCCTGGCTGCGCAAGCATCAGGGTCAGCCCGCCGAGCGCGCGTTGTGGATGCGACCTGAAGACCTGCTCGAACCGCAAGCGCCCGAGATACCAGTCGAAGAAGCCTTTCCCAATGCGTTCCATGCTGGGCCGACCGAACTACCGCTGAGCTACCATTTTGAGCCGGGCCATGCCAACGACGGTGTGACGATAACCATTCCACAGGCCGCATTGCGGCAAGTGAGCGAAGAGTCGCTGGGTTGGCTGGTGCCGGGGTTGTTGGAAGAGAAAATTTTGCATTTGATTCGTGGGTTGCCTAAATCACTGCGAACCAATTTCATTCCGGCACCCGATGTGGCCAAACGCATGGCGAGTGGGTTGTCGCAGGCCTCGCGGGATCAGCCATTCACCACCGCGCTGGCTGCGGCCATGACTGCTCATGCGGGGGAGCGGATCCAGCCATCCCATTTCGCTTTGGACAAGTTGCCCGAGCACTTGCGATTTCAAGTCAACGTGGTCGATGATGAAGGGAAGCTGGTCGATAGCGGACGCGATCTAATCAAACTGCAAGCCGCGCTCGCACCGCCGCCCGCTGCGCTCGGGCGCTCCGCCGTGGGCAGCGTCAGCCACAGCGACTGGACCGATCGGCTGGTGACAGCCAACGACTTTGACGGGATTCCAGAGCCCGTTGCCGTGCGCCGCGGCGGGCTGTTGGTCGCAGCCTACCCTGCCCTGGTCGCGGAGAATGAAAAAGTGCACCTGCGCCTGGCCGATACGGAGCTGGAAGCGGAGCGGCTAACCCGCCATGGCCTGACGCGTTTGCTGGCCACCAAGCACCATCGTTCGCTGCGCAGCCAAGTCGCTCATCTGCCCGACTTTACGCCTAGCTGCGTCAAACTCGGGCATGTGATGTCCGGCAGCCAGTGGACCAATCAATTGCAAGAGCTGCTGGTCCGCATGGCTTTGATCGATGGACAACCTCCGATTCGCAATCGCGAAGAATTTGAGGCTCGCAATGCGCGCGCTGCTGGGCAGATCTCCATAGCCACACAAGAGGTCGCTACATGGTTTCCCAAGTTGGCTGAGCAAGTGCACCAAGTGCGGCTGTTGTTGGAGAAGACTCCGGCGACTTGGCACGAAGTGTACGGCGATCTGCGCGAACAGTCGCAGCGGCTGCTCGCGGCAGGGTTCTTGCGCGAAACACCATGGCAGTGGCTGTCTGAGTATCCTCGGTACTTTCAAGGCATGCGGGCTCGGGTCGATAAGCTGAAAAGTGGTGGTGTGGCCAAGGACAAAAAGCTATTTGAACCGGTCGCTACAGCTTGGCAGAGTCACCACCGCTTGGCCGCTAGCGACGCGGCCCACCAGCCCGCCATCCAGCAGCAACTGAGCGAGCTCAGATGGATGATTGAAGAACTCCGCGTGTCGATCTTTGCTCAACAATTGGGTACCAAGGTCAGCGTCTCTCCCAAAAAGGTGAACGGGCTGATCGACGCGATAGAATCGCAATGTTGATGAGAGACTCTATGTGCAAGCGAGTATGAGTAATGAAATTGCCTTTGGTTGGCGTCAAAGCAACTTTGGACTGCTGCGACTTGTCGTAGCTTTCGCGCCACGCTCGGGCCTAGGATATGTTAGACGGTACGACACAGTGCGATCTAAAGTCTGCGTGTTGCACCGACTTCCCCTCTGCTAGGCAGCTCTCCGTCGTGGAGCGGTTGGGCGCTTCACGGTGGCCACTAAAAGCTACGACAAGCCCCAGCAGTCCAAAGAGCTTGCCGGTGAATCAAGTACTCGATTTCTGAACCCAGGCTCACATGATAAGCACCCGCGCATAAGTTTATGCGCATAATTGGCCGCTTTGCCGTTAGCCAGGGTTAATTGATATGCCAGGTAACTTATGCGTGGGTGCTTACAGTAGTAAAATCGACATCTTTCGGTTCCTGATCTTAACGTGTGCCAGCCTATGCCTGCTCCCGAAACGCAACCACCGAATCCGCCGACAGGCTCGCTGCGAGATTGTCCGGCCAAACCGAACTGTGTCTGCACTCAGGCCTCGCGCGCTGAGCAGACGATGCAGCCGCTGAGATTCAGTGGCTCCGCAGCCCAGGCGATCGAGCATGTAGCTAGCCTGCTGTCGACGATGCCGCGCGTACGCGTGGTCGAGCGGCGAGAGAATTATTTGCACGCAGTGTTCAGTAGCCTAATATTTCGCTTCCGCGATGACGTTGAATTCCTGGCTGATGAGAAGAGCGGGTTGTTGCATTTCCGCTCGGCAGCCCGGCTGGGCTATTATGACTTTGGGGCCAATCGCCGGCGGATGGAGCGATTGTCAGAGCTGCTGTCCAAGCAGCTTGTTTGAATGCTTCGGCCGTTCGGGGCGAGGACGTAGACTTAATTATCGACGCTTTTTGCAGGTGGAGCGTCTTTGGACTGCTGCGACTTGTCGTAGCTTTGGCGGTGACTACGGAGCGGGAAGGATTTACACGGTGGAGAGTTGTTTGGCGGCAGGCTGGCTTGGGATAGAACTGTTTTGCACCGTCATACACAGTGTGTGGTGAAGGTTCGCGTTAAAAGCTACGACAAGTC
>CAKQNH010000327.1 GCA_934255105.1 uncultured Pirellulaceae bacterium | reverse complement strand
CCGGGCCGCGGGCCGGGCAGTTCTTGATCAACGGGGGCAAGGCGATGGCTGCCATGGACGGCCGCTTCAGCATCGCGCTCGAGGACATCCGCCGCATCGCTATTCCCGTCCTGCGACACCGCGTGAGCACGAACTTTCAGGCCCAGGCGGAAGGCATGACCAGCGAGCTGATCGTGCAGCGGTTGCTAAAGGAGATCCCCGAACCGGATGTCCCTAAGTTCAGCGGTACTGCCTCGGCCACGCTTGTCGCCTCACCACCACCTCCGCCTCCTGTACAAGCGAAGTAGGCCGCGATGGTTGCCGTCGAGCAATATTTGAAACCCGAGTTGGCCGCGCAAATCAAGCGTCTGGACCTGCGCGCCAAAATGGTGGTGCGCGGTTTTCTACAAGGACTGCATGCCAGTCCGTTTCATGGTTTCAGTGTTGAATTCAGCGAGCACCGACGGTACTCCTCCGGCGACGACCCCAAGGACATCGACTGGGTCGCCTATGCCAAGACCGGCAAGTACTACGTCAAGAAGTTCGAATCAGAAACTAATTTAACCGGTTACTTGGCCATCGACCTGAGCGCGTCGATGGATTACACCTACCGCCAAACGTTGACCAAGTTGGATTATTGCATTTGCTTGGCGGCCGCGCTGAGCTATCTGATGATATCGCAGCAAGACCCGGTCGGCCTAGTCACGTTTGATACGAAGCTGGGTGCAAGCGTTCCACCGCGCAGTCGCCGAAGTCAACTGCCAACGATCCTGAGCCATCTAACAAAACTGAAGGTTTCGGGCAAAACCGATCTGGCAGGCTCCATCAATCAGTTGGCGGCCATGCTCCGGCAACGTGGCTTGATCATGATCTTCAGCGATCTATTGAGCGAAGAAGAGCCGATGTTGCGCGCTTTGCGGAATCTGCGACACGCGGGGCACGACGTGATCGTGTTCCATGTGCTGGATGAAGCGGAAGTGACCTTTCCATTTCAAGGAACAGTCCAACTGCGCGATCCAGAGACGGGTGCCACTGAATCGGTGCGCGCCGCGGACGCCGCCACTGAATACCGCAAGACGATCGAGGAATTTCGCAAGCGACTCGAGCGCGAATTCAGCGAGAGCCGCATCGACTATATACCTCTCGATACCAGCCAGCCCTATGACAAAGCATTGATGGAATACCTATTACGTCGGCGCAATCGCTTCTAAGGGGCAGGCATGAGTTTTTTGCACTTAAGTTTGCTAGCTGGAGTGGGAGCGATATCGATCCCGATCTTGTTGCATCTGTTTGGGCGCAGCCAACCGCAGCTCATCGACTTTCCAGCCCTGCGATTTGTGCGGCAGACGACACAAGAGCAGAGCATGAGTTGGCAACTGCGTCACATATTGCTGCTGCTGCTGCGCATTTTGCTATTGGCGGCTTTAGCGCTGGCGCTGGCTCGGCCGCGGATCCACAGCGTGATGCTCGGCAGTGTGCTGACAGGTTCGGCGCTGGCTGGCTGCGGCCTGCTAGCTTCGCTGATCGCTGCGGTGGCTTTCGCATCGCGGCGCCCCGCCAGCGTGTGGCTGACGGCCGCAGCGATCGCGGCGGCACTGTGGACTGCAGCGGCGGTGTGGAGCGTCAATGCGTTCTCCAAAGGCCCTAGCGTGCCGAGCTCTGACCAGATGTCGCCCGTTGCGGCTGTACTGATCATCGACAATGGTCCCAGCATGGGCTATCGCACCGACAACACTACGCGTCAAGAGTTAGCCCGCGACATGGGCCAGTGGATACTCGACCAACTGCCCGTCGATAGCCGCGTGGGTATACTCTCGGGCGCTCCCGTCGGCGCTCTGGCGCTCGATCCGGCCACAGCCAAATCCCAACTGAAGATTATCGAAACGCGCGGCGCGCACGTCGATTTGCTAGCCCGCATCCGCACGGGGCTCGACCTGGTCCTAGCTAGCGAGCTGGAGCGTAAAGAGATCTACGTGGTGACGGACCTGACGGCCAGTTCCTGGCCAACCAGCGCAGGCGAACTGGCAGAGTTGCTGGGCAGTCACGCGGAGGAAGTTCTTGTGCAAGTGATCGATGTGGGGTCGGAAGACCTAGTCAACTATCGCTTGGGAGATCCCGTCGCAGATTTCGATACCGTGCCCGTCGGCGGCGAAGTCAACATAGAGATCGATGTGTTTCGACCTGCCACTGGTGCGCGCGACGAATTGAATATTGAATTGCACCAAGAAGCCGTCTCGGCCAGTACTCCACCAGTCATTCGCGATGGGAAACTGTATGTGGAGGGGCGACGAGTGGTCGACCGACAGGTAGTCGAGTTTGGTGCTTCCAATACGGCTCGTGTGACGCTGCGGGCAACTAACTTGGATGCGGGTCCACACAATTTCACGGTTGATCTCGATCAACCCGATCCGTTGCTGATCGACAACGAGCGCTACTTGACGGTACTGGCTCAACAGCAACGTCCAACCTTGATCGTTGCGGATGATGCGGCCATCGGACAGAATTTGCGCGCGATCGTCGATCCGTCGGCAGTCGCTGGTCGCAATGCGGAAGATGCGTCGATCGATCAAGTCCGCTTTGTGCAGTTGCCGAGTGTTCCACTGGAGCGCTACGCGGTCATCTGTCTGTACGACCCACCACCGCTGACCAAGCAAGTGGTTGAAAAGTTGCAGCAACATGTGGTCGACGGCGGCGGGCTGTTTCTAATCCTGGGTTCCAGCATGGGATCGCTCGAGAGCGTGCAGGGGAATGCATTGACGCAATTGCTACCGGGGCCGCTGTCCGGCTTGGCCGTTCGCAGCAGCTCCGATGCAGTGGTATTCCCGGAGCCGGTGGCGCTTTCGCATCCGGTGTTTTTCGCTTTGGGACAATCTCCTGACGAAGTGATTTGGAACGTCTATCCGGTCTATCGCAACTGGGCCTTTTCATCGCTCAACGATGGCGTGCTGACGCTCATGAGACTCAGCGATGGCTCGGCTCCCTTTCTCACTTTGGAGAGTCGCGGTCGGGGGGAGATAATGACTCTGACCACCCCCATTCCCGAGTTCGAATCGTCCAAGCGCGAGTTATGGAACTTGCTGTGGGCCAGCGACCCGCTCCCATCGTTCGCTATCCTGCTAGGCTCATTTCGGTCGCTTAGCGGTGCCAATCGCGAAAGCCTAAACTATGAAGTGGGGCAAGCGGTATCGCTGCCCAATGATCCACTGCAATGGCCCAGTCGCTATGATCTGATGACGCCCGACGCGCAATTGCAGCGTCCAACAGCGACGGATGGTGTGCTCAACTTGGGTGCCTTCGAACAAGCGGGCATCTACCGACTGCGCGGACAACGCAATGAAACGGTGGTGCGCGCGTTTAGCGTCAACGTTCCGGCCAGCGACACCACGCTCGTGCGTATGCTGCCCGCCGACTTGGATGCGAGATTGGGCAGTGGCAACTATCGTTTGGCGCGCCAACGTAGCGAGGTGGAAAGCAGCGTAGGGCAGGCGCGTTTCGGACGCGAGCTCTATCCGCTGCTGATGCTGTTGGTGGCCGGTCTGTTTCTAGCGGAGCAGGCGATGTCCAACCGCTTTTATCAGATAAAGCTAGGCATATAAACCATGAATAGGCCTGGATGATTGACCTGGTGTTTAGTTCTATGATCGTCGCGCAACTGAGCGTCGAACCAGTCTTTGGTTGGATTGCGCTGGTGCCGCTGGCGTTGGTAATGATCGCCAGCCTGTGGTTGACGCTGTCGTCTGCAGGGCTATCGCTGCGCGCCCGCTGGCTGCTGTGCCTGCTGCGTTTCTTGGCCATGTTGCTGTTGCTCTTGGGATGGCTTCGCCCCGGTTTGATCACTCAGCGAGAAAATCAAAGCGCTGGGGCAGTTGCCGTGCTCATCGATCGTTCGCAAAGCATGAGCCTAGCTAGCGATACCAGCGACCGCAGTCGCTGGGAGATCGAACGCGAGGTGTGGCAAGCCATCGTGTCGGCGACGGATTTGAAGATTGGCCAAACACAGCTTGTACCCTACTTCTACGATGGCGACTTGGTCATTGCTCCCAGCGATGATCTGCCCGCATTGCAAAAGGCGTTTTCCAAGCCACCGTCAGGTCGCGTGACCGATCTGGGGACTGCATTGTCAAAGATTGGGCAAATGCAGCTCGATCCGCCGCTGCGGGGCGTGATCCTAATGGGCGACGGCACACAGACTCTCATTCCCGCCCCCGTGGATCCCAGTGTGGTTGCGCGGCAGATGGCACAGCTCGATCAACCCGTGTTGATGGTGGGCATTGGGCCACGTGGTGAAAAGAGTCAAATCAAAGATGTTGCCATCGAGGGTGTGCCCGAGCAGTTTACCGCCTTTGTGAAGAAGGAGTTGAAAATCCCGCTGGTTATCAGCGCCCAAGGCGTACAGGGCATTCCGATCAAGATTGAATTGACTCTGCGGGCTAGTGGAAAGCCCGATCAGACGGTGGGTAGTCGCGAAGTCATCGCCACCAAGCCCAGTGAAAAACTGCCCCTTGAATTCACGATCGTTCTTCCCGACGAAGGTGAATACCTGCTGGAAGCCAACGCTTCGGTAGCGGCGCGCGAGGAGAGCAAGGCCAATAACCAAACGCTCAGCTTTGTAACGGTTCGCGAAGGAGGCGTGCGCATTCTGTATTTAGCAGGCCAGCCGCTCCCCGAACAGAAATTCCTGCGGCGTTCGCTCGAGGAGTCGCAGGACTTTGCAACTGAGTTCCAACTCTGGCCGGAGCGCGAGCGGAAGCGATGGCCGATGGAATTGGGAGTTCGGCTGGATCCTTTCGATGTGCTGATCATCGACGACTTGGCGGCCGAGGCACTGTCCGATAGTGCGGCGCGCGAGATCGTGGCCCGCGTGCGGCGTGGCGCGGGAATTTTGTTCATGGGCGGCTATCGAAGTTTCGATGCGGGCGGATACGGCCGTAGTCCGCTGGCACCCTTGTTCCCTTTCGAATTGACTAAGAAAGCCCACGTGTGGGATGCGCCCATCGATCGTGAACTGCAGATCTTGGGGGACATCCCGCTACGCCCGACGCGACCGCATCCCATTACCACCCTAGCGCCCGAGCCCGACAACACGCGCATGTGGAGCTCGCTGAAGCCCCTGCAAGGCATGAATCGCTTTGGTGAACTCTCCCGCAATCCTGGTGTACAAGTGCTACTGGAGGGACCGCAGCGCGAACCTGCGTTGGTGACGGGGGAGTTTGGCAAAGGCCGCGTGTTGGCTTTTGCTGGTGACAGTACGTGGCGTTGGTATCTGGCGGGGCAATCCAAAGCGCATCGACAATTCTGGCGACAAGCCGTGCTGTGGCTGGTGCGCCGCGATTCGCTGAGTGAAGGCTTTCGGATGGACATGGAACGTCGGCGATTGCAGTTGGACGAAACGCCCAATCTGGCGGTGGAATGGTTCGGTGGCAGCGAAGGCAAGCCGATGCCGGAGCAGGTCGAGATTGAACTTTTCCGCGAGGGTGTGCGACTGCCGAATGTCAGCTCGACAGCCGCTGGTGAGAATCGCCTTCAAGCCACGCTGTTAGGGCTAGATACGCCGGGGCTCTACCGCGCGGCTCTGACCGCCCAAGGGAGTGATGGGAAGACTTATCATGCGGAGACGGCCTTTATTGTCCGCGACGAATCTCGCGAGCTGATGCAGCCCGCCGCAGATTGGCAAATGATGAACAATATCGTGGCCGCCAATCAGGCCGCCGGAGGACAATTGGTCTTGCCTGAGGAGATCGGCGTCGCGCTCGACTGGCTCCGGGAGCGGCAGCAGGAGACGCAGGTGTTCACGGTGGAAAAACGCCGTTTGGGGGACGGCACCTGGGACGCGTGGCTGGTACTGGTGTTGTTTTGCGCGTTGATGAGCTGCGAATGGGGCTTACGCAAGAGTTGGCAGTTACCGTAGCACTTCGTCCCGACCTCGTTAAACCGCATGGCAGGTCGCACATGGTACCCTCCCGCCTGCGGGAGGGTCGGACGTGTCAGCGGCTGGGGAGGGCTTAAACGCATGGATAGCTTGCGCACGGCCCCCCCCCCTATCTGAGGG
>CAKQNH010000326.1 GCA_934255105.1 uncultured Pirellulaceae bacterium | reverse complement strand
TTTCGCGCAAATCGAAAACTGGCTTGCGGCGCGTCGGATCGAACGCTGGTGTGAGATCATCATTATCGCCGGTGACTATTAACCGACCGCCGGTGACATCGATCGACGAGCGCCCTGAAAATTCGCACGAGCCTCGAATCACCGTGCCAAAATCATCGCGGGCTGTCTCGAACGAGACTACTTTGATGACGGAGAAGGCAGCGTGACTCGGACCGAGGGCATCCGCTTGTAAAAGATATGGCGCAACAAGATCAGCAAGGGCAAGATTCCCAGACATGAAGTAATCCTCACTGACTGATAGAAAATTTGCTGATGGGAAATTTTCACCATCCAAGTGTATCTGGATTGGTTACTAATGAAAATGGCATGGCAATGGTTGGTGAACCTCGTCGCGACCGAGATTGGCCACTGCCCCGTGGACTTGTTGCTGATGTGGTAGACCAACTCTGTCAGTTCGCGATCGCATAGCTAACTGAAACCGTGATTGGCAAGATGAGTTCGTCCACATGTTGACCGGTAATTGTGCTCTCTTTCGCTTCACTAAGACTGGTGGGGATTTGTGAATTGCCGTAGGATGATCCGTAGTACGCAGCCTGTGACCGATAATAGTCGCTGATCGAAGGGTTGCTTGAGGCCGAGCGCAATTCACCGAGCTTCAATCCAATTGCTCCGACAAGCGACTCGGCCTTCTTCACGGCAGCTTCGAAAGCCGCTTTGGTCGCTGACTGAATTTGCTCGTCCGTTGCATCTGCAACAAACACTATTGAGGGGCCTTGTTCGCTATCGTCTGACCCGGAATATCCGCCGTACTGATCTTCCATCTGAGCCTTCAATTCCGCAAGTTGCTCTTGTTGGGCTTCGTCTAATTCCGGCTTGTTTTTTTCGCCTGCAATATCCCGTACGACAATTTGTTGCTTGAGCGAGGCAGGTAGTATGGCCAATGCGTCCCCTTCTTGGACCGGCAGCGTCCATTCAGCTTTCAGTGCCGCCGCTGCGGTGAAGACTTCCGGCATTTTGGGCATTTCAACGTTACCGCCGCTAGCCCTCATCTGCCTTATCATTATCTGCTGATAGCGTGCTGCGTTTGGATCTTGTGCCCCGGCACCCTCGGAAAGTCGTGTGGCGCTGAATACAATGGATGCTTCGTCGGCCTTCATCGCAAGCAAATCTTTTTGTACTCGGACTTTATGTTAATTCAGTGATTTGAGTGCGCTTTTCAAATCGCTTCCCTGCGCCTTCACCCACATGGTCAAGCGTATTCTCTGCGGCTTAAGGCTAATGTTTTCGGACGCTGAAGCCGAAATGCCGGCCTCTTGTGCGTGAATCGAATTGCCAAAGATGAATGCCACTAGAGTGACCGCAAGGATACCGAAGAGACGTTTCATGTTAATCCTCGAAGTTAAGTGTCACGAGAGGGAAATTCCAAGTTTAATTGTCAAGCAGGGCATTGCTGCCGTACTCTTTACGCATTGCGGAGCGAATTTTGGAGACTTCGTCACCTTTTAGCGTGCGGAGCATTGCGTAGATAACCGCCGGTTCTTGCAAGCCCTTCGTTTCCTTTTCGTAGTAAGAAATTGCCTCCACATCTGTGCGATTCGCATGCGAAAGAGCAGCGACGATGAACGCGCGGCTGGCATCGTCGATATGGTCGGCCGAGAGTTCATTTAAAGGCAGGGCATCACTTGAATTCGCTGCTTGCCCGGCCGCAAGTAACAGGACTTTAGATTCCCATGTCGCGTTGTCCGTCTTTAATGCCTCCACAGGGAGCGTTCTCCGGACGTGCCATATACCTGGAAAGTGAGTTGAGTAGTCGTAGAACCGCATGGCAGTGATATTCTCGATTCCACCAGCGTAATCCCAGCCCGTATTGCTGAGTCGCTTGGCCGCTTGCTGCCGTACTTCAACAAGTTCGTGGTCTAAGAAGAGTACCGCGCGATCACAACTTAGACTTTCTTGATCGCTGAGTGAAATCAGCAGCGCTGCCTCGACGGTCGCATTGAATTCACGAGTTTCCATGATGAGACCAACCGAGCATTGCGTAGCCAACTTATGTTCAAAATACGAAAGTGCAGCTAAAATAGCGGCTTTGACCTTGGGGGGATCTGACTGCCTGTATTGCCTTTCAAGCCAAGCGATGCTGTCAAGCCGAGTGTCGCGACTCGCATCCTGGGTTGGCAAACGCCGCGAAGCAATAAAATCGACAAATGCTTCCTTCGAGCTGGCTAAATCATCGGCGGCGAATGTGTGGTCGATGCCAGAATACAAACTTCCGAGCAACGCCTCGAGTAGCCAAGCTGTCAACCGTGAAGTGTCGATTTGCTCGGCGTCTAATTGCCCATGCTTCTCCACAATCCATTTGCCTATTTCTAGGCTATCGATCTCCAACGCTGCGTCGAGAACCGCAAGACTCTGCGAATTTGGTTTGGTGAAATCGATCGCTTGCGACTGAACAAGCTGCAATCGTTCTTCTTCGGGCAGCCAAGCCGCAAGGTCTATCGCTTGAACTTCGAGATCCTCGTCTGCGTTACGTTCGCTCGCAAGCAATTGTGCAATGTTGTCTTTGTCGCCACATGCGATCAGGCCCAGTTGCAGCCAGTGTTTCTCCACAACACCATCTGGATCCTCCAAGGCCCGTTGCTCCTGCAATCGCTTCTCAACCAAGCTCTTACACTCGTCGACCCAACTAACCTTCGTGGATTGTGTTTCATCCACAGCTTGCCAGCGCGTTAGCCAGGCCGAAGGCAAGCTTGATGGATTCTGCTTGGCTGCCTGCTTGGCTGCCTGCTTGGCCGCAGGTGGATCGCTCTCGTTACCCACATCGCTGGAGGGCAGATCACCAAAAAACGTACTGGCCAAATCGAGCGCGCTGTCTTCTGCGACCGCAACCTTTCCCGCCACCGTTTCAGCGGCTTCATTAGCAACCTTATCCGGCACTTGGATCGTGGGAGCTGTTCCAAAGATTTCTTCCAAATATGCACTGCTCATATCGCTTGACGAGGGGGGGCTTCTCCAGCGTAGGTATCGGATTTCTCTGGCAATAACAAGAAGGCTTCAGGGATGTGATGCCAAGGTTCGCGAGGAGTTGCATTCGAACGCTCGACACCAAAACCGTCTAGCAAGATTTTGAGTTCTTCATCTCGCATTTGTTTCAGCGAAGAGATTAGTGAACGAATGCCAGCAATGCGTGTGGGGCGGTCTTGCGACTGGAGTAGTTTAGGAAGACTGCTGCGAAGCATGGTCGGTGCAAGTTTCGAAAGCACTTCGGCAGCAGTGCGCACCTGTTCGCTATTCTGCGATTCCAACCATTTCTGTGCATAATCGACCAAAGGCTGGAAGGTTTCTTCGCGCTCGTGCTCACTGATGTCTTTGTCAATCGCCTTAAGCCGCGTTGGATTGTTTTGCAAATATTCCATCAAGGTTGGCGCAGAGTCCTTGGACAAGATATTTGGTAGCAATGCGACCGCCTTCTCGGCAACGAAATTGTCTTCATCCTCAGTTCTCGCTAGCACGATTCTGGCAAGTGCGGCGCTTACTTTACTCTCGGGCTTTGCCCACTGGAAAAGGGAATAGTTACCTGGATTGTCGTTCAGCCGTCCCGCGATTGCATCTAGCGCAGCCGCTCGAACACGCCAGCCATCATTCTCCGCCAGCTTAATCAGCGCGTCTTCCGCCTTGCCCGTCGTTCCAAGCTGACCGAGCGTTTTCGTGGCGTAAACCATCAAATTCTCGTCGGTCTCGCGTTCGAGATAGGCGATGAGTGTTTCGATAGCCCTGGCATTGGGATGCTCAGCCAATTCTTGTAGCACGGCAGTTCGCACGCTCGGGCTTGGATCGGCGAGCAACTTCTCGGTACGTCGCGGGTCTTTCAATGCCCCGATGGACTGTAAACGCACTACCGCAATCTCGCGCACGATTGCGTCCGTGTCGTTTGAAAGCTCATCGACCAGCGCTTGATCCTGAGAAGTCAACAGCGCGAGCAAGTTCTCGGCTGCTTGTCGATGGGAGCTCGCGTCCAGACTGGCCAACGCGGTCAACATGGAAGCATTTTCCAAGCGTACTTGTACGCCTGCTGCAAGCGATATAGAAATTCTCTCAAGCGACTGCGCTCCTCATCGGTCAACTGAGCGCCTTCGATTAAACGCTGACGGATTCCGGCTGCGAGCGCATCACGCGACGCTGCGCCATCACTCGGCAGTGCGCGAGCGATGGCCGCCTGGCGATTCCTAGGATCGGCGACGATGATGTCGCGGATGCGTCGCGAGACCTCCGCCGCGTCAAGCGGTGTGGCATCGTTTTCAGGGACCTCGGTCGACTCGGCAGCTTCTGCATCCCTGTCGGCAAGCCAGTTCAACAAGGGTGCTAGCGAGTCAGCATTAATTGAATCTGGTTCCCAGGGATCCACGCCTTCGATGGGAGCATTCCAACGCCGCAGTAGACCAACCGCGCACAGTTGCTGCGACAGGTTGCCTGTTCGCAACAGATCAACGACGAAACCCATGGCCACTCGACGACTGCTGAATAGTCGTTCTTGAGCGGCAGTGCGTACGTCCACTGCGCTATCAGCCAGAAAGCCACCAAGCTGCTTCAGGTCGCTGCTGGCAAGTGTTCCCGCGGCGTACAGAACACGCTGTATAGCGGGGTCCGCAGCGGCCAAATGCTCGTTGAGCCAAGTGGATAATTCAGCCAACGGCACATAGCCTTCGGAAGCGGCGATGATCTTTTGATCGCGGCCAAGTATCCTAAGACTGGGCAGAGCGCTGGCCTGAAGTCTATCGGCCAAATCGGGTGAGTCGTCGACGTCGACCTTCACCACTATCCAACGTTTCAAGATCCCGTCGGCATCTTTGGTTTCTAACTCACCTTCCAGCTTTCGGCACCAAATGCACCACTCGGCGCCCAACACCGCCAGAACAGGCCGTTGCTCCAAGAGGGATAGTTTCGTCGCCTGCTCGAAATTGTCCAGCATGTCGATGCGTTCGCCTTGCCGATTCGCCGGGCGCACGGTGTCACCAACATCTCCATTAATAGCTGTGGTATCAGCGTTAGTTTCCGGGGTGGCTGGTAGATCCGCGAACGGATTGAGAATTTCAAATGGAGTCTCCTGACCGACAGCGATATTGGCTGCCAGTAAACCGCAAGTGATCGTTGCGAATAGTCGAATAAAAGGATTCAAAGTGAAGCGCCTTGTTTGCCTGCGTGAAATACTTTGGTCCAGTAAGCATCGAACTGAAACACGGGGCTGTTCTCATGGTCATGGCAACGCACACACTGTTCTTTGGCTTGAAACGGTGTGCGTTTGCGTGGATCATCCACATGTGCTTGTGATGGCCCGTGGCAGTTCTCGCAACCAACATGCACGAGATTGAGCGATTTCGCAACGTTCTCAAAACCGCCTGGTCGCCCATATCCCGTTGTATGACACTGTTGGCAATGCGGATCAAATTCAGCCGATTTGGCCACCAATACCTCCCAAGCATGAGAATGCTTGGACGAATGCCACGTCGCGGCGTCAGCTTGATGGCACGTTTGACAACTCGTTGAGCCAGCGATCGTATAGCCCGACTCGTGAGCAACGAAGTGCTCCACCAAACCGGCTTGCTGTGCCGTGAAATCTCGCTCTTTGAGTAGTGAGTAATAATTTGCCAGATTCGATAACTGCGCCGAATCTTCAGGAACCTCACTAGTCACTTCCACGATGCTTGAACTCAGCTCGCGGAAGCCAGCTTTGTCGTGTACAAGAGTGACTTCCGCCAAGAATTTGCCTTTGTTCGTCGCGCTCATGACCGTTGCAGATCCGACTTTAGTTGGACTCATACATTGTCCGGTAGGGCCGCCGATCACATAGTCGATCTCGGGAAGAGCTTCTGCTAGTGCTCGCAAGCCACCTTCCTCGAAATAGGCCAGCACAACTTTGACATCAGCCGACTGGTCTTTAAGAGCAGATAACACTGAGCGTGTGGGGTCTTGCGCTTGCCAGCTTGGGTGTTTGACGAGCGCGGGATCAATAACGCCAGCGATCGCAATTCTCAGCCC
>CAKQNH010000325.1 GCA_934255105.1 uncultured Pirellulaceae bacterium | reverse complement strand
CGCTTAGGCTCGACCCCTCCCGCGCGCGGGCAGGGGGACGATTCACGTGGCCAGGAATAACCTGTGGGGTATAAAAGGCAGGAGTGCCCGTTCTACTTATAAACGGGCAGGAGTACACGTTCTACGGAAGTTTAAGTTGACCATTAATTGGCCACTTCCCCCAACAGAAAGGCGATCAGGTCGCTCATCTGCTGCTGATCGATGGAATCCTCCAAGCCTTCGGGCATGATCGATCTCCCAGAGCCTGAGATCTCTTCGATGTTCTGCCGCAGAATGGTCTCGTCGATACCTTCTGCCCGCCGTAGCGTAATGCTGTTGGGCGATTCGCTGGCGATCAATCCGGTGACGACCCGATCGTCGTCCGTCAAGATCGAGTACTGCGTGTAGCTGGCTAGTACGTCGCGATTGGGATCCAGGATCTGGGTCAACAGTTCGTCTGGCGTGCGATTCGAGATTGTGCCCAAGTTCGGCCCTACTTCGAAACCTTGATTCCGCAAGCGGTGGCAAGCCATACAGTTTTTCTGATAGACGATTTGGCCTCGCGCTGCATCGCCGGCCAGCGACAGCGCAGGTTTATAGGCGGCGACAACTTCGCTGCGTGGCGTCTGGCTCTGCTGGCCGAAGAGCTTCTCGGCGCGCGCTCGCAGGGCCGCATCAGCGTGTGTTAAGAGCGACCCGCGACGAGCCGTTTCGATGCTATTGGCTGCAATGCGTTGAGCCTCAACCGCATCCAGTAACACGTTGGTCCACGCAGTTCGGCTGAGCAGCACTTCGATCGCCTCGCGGCGAACGTTGGGGGACAAACCGCCCCAAGCATCGACAATAGCCGTAGCGACCTTCGGGGCTTTGCTGGCGGACAATGCCTGTACGGCACCCAACTGCACGATGGGCGAACGGCGAGAATCGAGCAGTCCGATCAGCGTTGGCTCGGCTATCTCCTCTGGAGCTAGCGACAACATTGCAAACGCGCGCTGTGCCTGCGCGGCCGTCGGTGCATCGGCTTGCAATTGCTGCTGGGCTTGCTCGATCAATTGCTCTACGCTGGCTTCAACTCGCGGCGCAGTCGCTAGCAGAGGTCCCAGGCTTGCCCCGCTGCGTCGCAGCCCTTCGCCCAAGCCGAGCACCGTGCTTCGCAGGGCTGGTGCCGATGTCGAGACTCGCTCAAGCGTCTGTAGCACGGCTACCAGTTCCGTCTGTTGATTGCGGCCGCCGACGATCGTCGCTAATTGAGTTAGCAACTGCGTCGCGCCGGGCGAGGCAAGCCATGCCTCTGCCGCTTGCGAATCGTTCAGGAGTTCGCTCAGCATCGCGGCCGAAACATTCAGCGATGAACTCAGAATGGCCGTTCGCATCCACGCATCTTCGGCGTCCGAACGCGCCAGTTGAATCAGCCCAGCCGTCGCGCTAGGTTCTGACGTCTCACCCAAACTAAAGGCGACTTGGAATCTCACGCGCATGTCGTCGTCGGCAGCCAGCTCCAACACGGCAGCTAGAATTCCCCCCTGCAGTCTGCTTTCGGACAGACGCACGCCCAATTCCCGCAAGCGGGGCGAATCGTCATGCAGGGCCAACAGTACGTCGTCGTCGGACAGTCCATCCAGCCCCGATAGCGTCCACAGGATATGCGACTTGGCGACGGCCGATGATGTGCTGTGCAGCAGCTTGCGCAGCTCGGGGACGGCACTCTGGTCCTGTCGCTCGAACAACAGTCGCCCCGCCGTATCGCGCCACCAACCGTTTGGATGCTCGAGCGTTTGCACCAATTCATCCGTCGAAGCCTTGCCCAGTTGTGGCGGCGGTGGAACTTTAAAACCCACCGGGGCCAAACGATAGATGCGTCCCCGATCATGTCCGTGATGGTAATCAACCTGGGCATAGATCTCAGGGGGCATCGAGTCGGGCGTTTCGATAATTTCGCGATACATGTCGACGACATGCAGCGTGCCATCGGGCGCACTATAGAAATTGGTCGGGCGGAACCAGTTGTCCTCGCTGCGCACAAACTCACTCTCGACATCCACACGCTTGGTGCGAAAAGTCACCCCGTCCGGTTCGATTGAGCGGCGGTGGATCAAGTTGCCTTGCACCTCACCGATAAACAATTGCCCACGCACGTCTGCGGGATACGCGTCGCCGCGATATACCGTGATGCCGCTCACGGCTGTAAACACATCGTTGTCGACCGAGGGGCCGGTCCAATCTGGTTTTTCAGCCAAACGCATCGCGGTCCGCGCCAAGCGCCACGGCTCCGGCGGGCTGATGCGATAGAAGTGAGTGTCCTTCCACGTGTTGCGTAGCAAGCCTGGAACTGCCAGAAATGGATTGCGAGCCAAATACCGCGAGGGGAGCACCACGTGCACGGCAGGTTTTGAATTCTGACAGATGAAGCGATTGCCCCAATCATCCAGCGTGTTGCCAAATTGCTCGGAACCCGAGATGGCTTGAAATTCTCCAGTGACGGGATGGAAGCGGAAGTCGCGTCCGCGGATCGATACGGCGGGGGCGTCGGGATGGAGCAGCGAACTCACGTTGCCGCCACTGTTGGATCCCGCGCCATAGATCCATTGATCCTGTCCCCATACTAAATTGTTAGCCGTCCCTTCGTCGGTAACGAAGCCGAAGCCGGTATAGAGTTTCTGTCGCACGTCGGCTACACCATCGCCGTTGGTGTCTTTGAAATACCACAAGTCGGGTGCAGCGACGACGAATACGCCCCCATCCCACGGGCAGATGCCGGTGGGCCAAGCCAAGCCGTCGGCGAAAATGGTGATCGTTTCGAAGTGTCCGTCGCCGTCCAGATCCTGCATGCGTCTTATATGTCCGTCCGGCCCGTCACTTTTACCTTCTTTGGCTGGGAACTTGAGATATTCGGCGACGTACATCGCTCCGTTTTCATCATAGCAAATCAAAATTGGCTCAGTTACATCGGGCTCAGCCGCGATGAGCTGCATCTCGTAACCAGGCAGGGTAGAAAATGATTTGAGGGCTGCTTGCGGCGAGCGTAGTTGAGCTGCCGCATCCGCTGGCTTAGCATTTGCATCCGCGTCACCTTCGGCCGCCTGGGCGGGCTGGTACAGCGTCGAGCTGCCGCAGCTAAGTAAAAGACCAGCAATGAACAATCCGAGATTAGTCGATAGGCGATGCAGAAGTCGCATGATGGGCATTTTCACTTTCGAATCGGCGGGCTGCCCACACCAACGCACCAACGCGCGCGAGACTAGTGAACAGGCTGAGATATAATATGTTGCAAATGCTTTCCCGTGGGATAAGCTTCCAGCTTGTCATCCCCTCGTGGAATAAGCTTCCAGCTTGTCATCCCCTCGTGGGATAAGCTTCCAGTTTGTCACTCCCTTTAATCAGCCTGGATTCCTATCCCATCACAACTTAGCCAACTCCTTTATTATGCACTCCCTCGCCTTGCTTGGGAATTGTTTTAACTCTCTAGCAAGCCTCAATGCATGATTTCCGCTGTACTGAGAAACTAAGAAAGAAACGCCAGCAGCACGGCCAAGGCCAGCAGCACCAGCCCAACGGTGTCGCGCGACGTCCAGCGACCGTGAGATGTCACCCGTAGATAGTCAAGCAGTTTCCCCGTGGGGCAGCCGTAGCGACAGTATGCCATCGGAACAAACAGTGAAGCCAGCAGTCCAGCGACGGCTATGCTCAACGCGGCAATGCCCGTGATGGGCCACAGCCAAGCGTCGAAGGGTTCGATATCGACCAGGCTGAATGGAAGGTGCAAAGTGGCCACCAGTAGGACCCACAGCAGCAATCCCACTGGAATCAATCGCAGCAAGTGTTCCAGCCAGCGCGGGATCTTCCACCTCCAAGGCAAGCGATTGCGGACCAGTTGCTGAACCGCGCCATGTGGGCAGATGTGTGCGCAGTACACATTTTTGCCGCTGGTAATTGGCAAGATTAGGGCAACTGCTGTTAAGCAGACCAAGCCCAGGGCATTGTTCCAGGGCAGGCCACTTTGCGCCCAGCCAACCCACATCGCCTGAGAGAGCATGTCGCCGTTGACTAGTCCCAGCCAGCCGATCAGCAAACACTGGTAGACGACTCGCAGCCAGCGGGTGCGCTTCCAACGCGTCAGTGCAAAGACCACTCCCAGCAGCGCCAGTCCAATGGTAGTGATGTCTCGTCGCGAAGTAGACTTTAGGAAACTTTTGTAGTCGGACGGTGTTGGCTCCGCTGATGCTGTCGACTGGGGTGTTGCCAGACGCGCAACATGCTCGCTGGCCGAAACAACAATACCCTTAGCAACCGCTTGGCTGGACATGGTGGCGCCGCTCACCCCTTCGATGCCAGCCGTCTCCAGATCAATCGCAGCAAGTTCCGCCAACGACTGGCCATTAAATAGCTGGCGAAAATACTTGTCCGTACGCACATAGTCCACGTACGGTTCGTTGTCATAGCTGACACCCACCGCGATCCCAAGCGTCTGTCCCGCCAGATCCAATCCGATCAGCGTTTCAGTCGGCCCCTGATAGCCCACTACGTTGTCAGCCGCAGGTGATGTACGGCGAATATGTCCCAAGAGTTTCTTAGCGGCGTCCCAAACGCTCCACAGATCTTGCTGCGGATCGAAGCTGGTCGAGTCCGCTGAGGGGAACAGAAGTTGCACGTCTTGCATGCGCGGCGGAGACGGAAACTTCAGCGAGACGGGCTGCGCCATCGTGTCTGCCTCGGGCTCCTGCGTTCGCAAGCGATTGCGAATCGATTCAACGATAGCCAAGCTGGTGAGAGTGGCTCCGGACACGCCGTCCACCTGTCGCATGTCGCGCAAGTGGTTCAGCGATTTTCCACGCATGTCATCCAGGAATGAACTGTCCAAAACGCGCCGTACGTGGTCGCGTGTATCGCGACTGGCCAGCACGCTAGCGCGGAGCAGTTGTTGCTCGGGGTCGAACACCAGCAGCACATCCGTAGGGCCGGAGAAACCAATAATTCGGTCCGACTTGGGCGAGGTCCGAGCGGCCCAGCCAATTTGCTGGCCAGCTTGATCTTCGACGGCTAACAGTAGCGTGCCATCGTCGGTGGTTTGCTCATGGAGTGATTCTGCGCCAGGCAGGACTTCGCGCAAAGCGGGCATGATCCACACTTGGTCGCTGACCGAACGATTCGCGCGCACATGCGATTGATGCTGATAGTAGATGATCAGCACCACCAAGCACAGCACGCACACGCGGCTGGCCGCGAGCAGTCGCGATAGCAGGGCCGCGTGTTTGGGTTTATGCGTGCGTGTCATGTAGGGCTGCCATGAAGCTTGGCCACTCTTGGTTCGCTACGGAACGCGAATAACCTGCACTGCGTCGGCATGAACATGACCATTGGCCCCAGCGGCGGTGAGCGTGACGCTACACGCTTGCCCCTGCTCCAGTTTGAAGTCGCCCAAGCTGGTAAAGTTGTTTTCAAGCGGCGCAGCTTGGCGCATGTCTACAGTGCGAACAACCGTCTTGTCGCCAATCGCAACTTCCACTCGCGCATTGGACGCGCGGTTTTCGTGCGGCGAATAGGCCAAGCGAATCTGGTAGGTTCCACTGCCAGGTGCATCGAATTTGAAACGAATGGTGGATTGCGGACTATTCGAATAGAGATAGCCGTAACCCACAAACCCTTTGAGGCCTCGCCCTTCGGTCCAGCCACCCTCCTGCTCCGCTTCGCGATCGTCGATGACCAAGCCGTCCAACTTCTTGGGATCCAAGCCTGGCGCTACTCCAAAGGGACCAGCTAGTTCCATCGCATCGTCGGGGATGGTGATCTTCGCATCGACCGTTGTCCGCCGCGCCTTGCCGGGTAGTTGCAACAATTCGACCATTTCATCGAGGTGTTTCTCGTAGACGTCGCGGGGATGGCAAGCATACTTTACGCACAGACTAGCGGCTCGTCCGACCACTTCACCCATCATGCCGCAGGTCTTCATGACGCGCGTGGTCCCCAGAGCTTCGTGGGTCACGCTTATGTTCCGACCAGCCATGAATAGGTTGTCGATATTGCGGCTGTAGAAGCAGCGGTAGGGAACGGGGTAGCCGTACTC
>CAKQNH010000324.1 GCA_934255105.1 uncultured Pirellulaceae bacterium | reverse complement strand
AGGGCGAGAAGAATAACTCGCTTGGCCTCGGTAGGACTCATGTTTTACCGAGGTTTATTCTTTGGATGTCGAATGATCTTTGCCTAAAGCTATTCTTTTTGCCCTGCCATGCCTTGGAAAACCTAGCAAACTCGCTTCTTGGATCGGTTGACTACCCACTAATTCTTCTGAAGAACCAAATTTTTAGCCTTTGCATCTCCCATCTAGCCTACGTTAGTTTATCCAAATTCCATTCGCTCACGAGTCGTTCAATGAGTTCGCGATTGTTTACACTGTCTGCGGTCAGGAGACCCCTCACTTCATTGATAGTCGCATCGCCAATGAGCTCTCGCCGACTCTGTGATAGTACTCGGGCCGCCGCACAAGCCACTGACAATTCAGAATGCCTCAGGTAGTACGGTGCCAGAGCGATGAATGTCTTTGGGGAGATCTTGGCCCCAATCTCTAACGCGAATACGAGGTGCGACGCATCCATACACTCCATGCTGTCTCGCAAACTATCGACTTCATCACTACTAAAGTCGACCTCAACGCCTTCGTCCAGTAGATCGCTGCAATACTCCAAAAGACTGGCGCCCTCTCGGGTTAAAAAATCCGATGCATTGAATCTCATTGCCAAACCACTTTCACAACAGTTCCAAGATCATCCAACCAAGCCCATCCGCTCTCTGCAATTCTTCCAATACGACCGCTATTGGCTGCCATGTTCGCTGTGGCGTGCATGTAGTGAACAAAAACCTCGCCATTCTTGAATACTGCTGGCCAGGGACCAGCAATAGTTCGTCTGGTTAAGGCAGGTACTACTGCCTTAGTGCCAAGCCCAGCCAACGGCACAAACGACGGATTAATTATTGGAAGTGAACAAGTATTATGCACCAACAGCCCAAGCTCGCCGACTTCATACACATGCTCGCCGTGGACTTCGATATTGTAGACGGGTGTGGTGCGTTGGAGAATGACATGGCTGAGTACAACGATTGCACCAGCGCTGCCGAGTAACTGTTCGCCTTCTTCGATCTCACCCAGCGGTACCCAATCGTCGCGATCGAGCGACCAGATGGGGTGGATGGTGGTGCCTTCAATGATTTCCACTTGGCCATCACCACCAAGCACTTCGGTGCGAGCGATGATGTCGACTTGACGGGTGACAAAACGACCGGTGACTGTGGAGCCCTCACCTTTGGCGATGCGCGGTGCGGGAGTCACCGAGTTGACGCGAGCCAAGCCCTGGACTTGTAGTTCTTCGATATTCAGCGGCAGCAGTTGGCTAGCTTCGATTCCATATCGTTCGATCCACTCACGAGGACGCAATAGTTCTGCGTCGACCACGCCGCCGTCACTGCGTTCAACCGTCAGCGATAAGACCGCCCAGGTCTCTTGCGCGGGCTCGGGTAGACTATCGTCGTACTCCCAGGGCTTGTGATTCTTGGTCGGTACGCGAGCACCGAGCGGAACGTCTTCAATGGGTATAAGCAAGCGATTCAACGTCGCGGTAGCCGAACTACTCTGATGGA
Organism: uncultured Pirellulaceae bacterium; assembly: GCA_934255105.1. Taxonomy (GTDB): domain Bacteria; phylum Planctomycetota; class Planctomycetia; order Pirellulales; family Pirellulaceae; genus Aureliella. The sequence continues at coordinate 4,527 of CAKQNH010000324.1, read as the reverse complement.
TCCCTTCATCCTGCGCGAATAGAAGCTCGCTACTAAAATCGTTTTGCCAATTGTCAGTCGACCACAGGGCTTCGTCGAGCGGTGCGGTGCGTGGTAGCTCAGAGAGCGTTACCAACGTGCCGGGGACGAAGCAGCCACCATGCACCAGACGCGTGAGCTGGTTGGCGCAACGTCCGACGTCATCAACGCTGTTAGCGGCAGCGACTAGGGACTTGACTCCGGTCACTGCTGTTTTGACTCCAGCGACCGCCATTCCAGGCGCTTGCACTGCGAATCCAACCCACTGGCCTCCCGAATAATATCCGCCGTCATAGTCGACCGTGTCGGTGCCCATGATCTGACTACGAAACACCCACGAAGCATTCATGGTTACGTTGTCAGCAAAGCCCGCGCTAAAATTGATCCCCTGGTCCAGGCTATCGCCACGTTGCCCAGCGAACCATGCCGTCCACGTTCCCGCACCTGGGTTGGGATTACTGGGATAATAGCCATCGTCGGGTATTCCCTCGCCATCGTCAGTTTCCGACTCAGGCATGGGCTCGCTACCGCTGCCATCGAGCCAATGCTCATAGGGGGTGCGCATATCCCAATCGTCCCCCTCATTGTTGCCGTCACCACTGCCATCCCACATGGTGTCGCCGGTGGCCAAGTCCAAGCGTAACCACTCGAACAAGCCATTGTCATCCATGTGTTCCCAGTACTCTTGGCCGGTGACGATTACTTGGGTATCGCCACTGGCAACCGCTGGCCCTCCATCTGTCGATGTCAATATCTGTTCAAAACTAGAGTTCCGCAGGTAATCCCAATTGTCCAGATTGGTTAGACTCTGGCGAGTGTCTTTCTTATACGAACTGTAGTTGATCGTTTCCTTAACCTCAGAATGTGGTTCGCCTGAACTGTCGGGGCTTGTGCTGTCGTCCGAGCTAAGCTCCACATCACCGCTGGAATTGTATACCGCACTCCAAAACAACCTCTCGCGACTTGCAAAGTCGCGATGCTTGTCATCAAAGTCTTTTCCTTGACTGACGGACGCAGTTACCGTCTCCCGCATATCGAAACCGCTATCCTTCCAGACTCGGTCCAAGTCGCCATCTTCGCTCTCCAAACCAACCTCGGCGTTGGCGGTCGCGGTGTCGTCGCGATTCTGACCATTGGATTCAACCAAAGAGTCCATTGTATAGGCAAATTCGCCTGGACCATACGTCACCATGGTTTCTGCCGTGATGGAAAGTCGCTCAATAGATGCGACTCGGTCAACCGTATTAACGTTCAATCGTTCAGTGTTTTCCGCCGGATTGATCTGGGGTGTGTTATCGACACCAAGGCTTAGCACAAATTCTTTGGACAGTCCACCATCGACGGCTACCTGTTGCGTTACGTTCTTCCCGACAATAAAAGTGTCGCGTTGGTGAGTGTATGCGCTTTGAGATCGACAAGATCCGCCGCTAACAATTCGCGCCTTTCTAAGTTTTCCAAGAGTAGAGCCCGAAAGCGCATGCGCGAATTTCTTACAATCGCCCGATCCACTCTAAAGTGTATCCACGAACGAACCGTTCGAGCACCTCAATCGACAAGACAAGAGAATCGAAAATCGGAGTCAACAAGTGCAGTCGTGCTGGCGGACCCGATGAGAATGAGACTTGACTACAGTCGTCCGCACAGCATGCATGGGATTCTGGGAATACCAAAAGCCGTTTGTCAATCAGGTAGGATAAGAAATCTACAGTTAGTCAAATAAAAAGTGGCTAACACGGGCAGAGGGCTGAGCGACCGGTTGAAAGGCCAGCAAGCGACTGAAGTCTCGGTCAGCCCTGAGAGCGCGCCAGTACCTGACAGAGGAGTATTCACGATGGCTCGTCTAAAGCAGTGGATCACCGACTTGTTGTTGCCACGCGCGAAGTCGCGATTGCAGTTCGCGTTTGATCTCAGCGTGTTTCGGATCGTCGGCCAAACTGTGCTGTTCTTCTGGGTCGCTAACCAGATCGAACAATTGCCAGTGGTCAATTTGTGGGTACTGGATGAGCTTCCAGCGGTCGCCGCGAATCATGCGTTGGAAATTGCGGAAGTAGCCGAAGGTGTAGTCGTGGATCGTGGTCGCTGCGCCTCGTAGGATGGGGACTACACTGCGCCCGTCGATCTCATTGGGCAGCGGCACACCGGCCCAATCACAGATCGTGGGATAGAGGTCTCGCAGGTACATCTGTGCGGCGAACGTCTTCCCCACTGGAATGGACGGACCACGCATCAGCATCGGCACATTGACAGTGTGCTCGTACATATTTTGTTTGCCACGCAAGCCGTGACTCCCGAGTGCCACACCATGGTCGCTGGTGAAAATTACAATGGTGTTGTCTTGCTGGCCGCTGGCGTCAAGCGACGCAAGAATGCGACCGATTTGTTCATCCATGTGTGCGATGACAGCGTAGTAGACCGCTATGTCTTCGCGGACGTCTTTTTCGGTGCGCGGCGTCGGCAATAGCACTTCGTCTCGACCGCCCAAATTCCCGGTCTCGAAGGGATGTGCTGCAAGAAAGTTTTTCGGGAACGGGATTTTATCGGGATCGTACGCATTTTCATAACCCGTCGGCATCAGCAGCGGGTCATGAGGTGCCGTGAAATTGACATGCACGAAAAAAGGTGCATCGCCAGGCTCGGAGACGGCTTCGATCGCGGCGTCTGCAAATCGCTGGCTGATGTCGGGCGTCAGCCCGACGCCGAGTTCAGGGGACAGTTCACCCGCCGCGGATTGGAATACCCAACCTCTGTATCCGGTGACGTCGCGACCATGCGCATCGAGTTGCGGCTTCCAGAATTTGCCTCCACCCCCCATAAACAGTCCCTTGGATTCTTGATACCCGTATTGGCTCGGCCTGCCTGCATTGTGCCATTTGCCGACATAGCAAGTGCGATAACCGGCATCGCTCAGCGCCGCAGCGATCGGTGTGAGTCCGTCGCGGAAATGCTGCCCGAAGTCCATCACGCCATTATTGAATCCATTGCAACCGGTCAGAATCTCGCCGCGGCTGGGTGTGCAAATCGGATTGGCACAACTTGCTCGAGTGAACAGGCTGCCGCGCACCGCCAAAGCATCCAAGTTCGGAGTGCGAATCGCTTCGTTGCCCATCGCCGCGATCGTGTCGGCGCGCTGGTCGTCGGAAACGATTAGCAAAATGTTGGGGCGTCGCTGTAGGTGCGCTGCCTTGTCGGGTTGCTGTGCGAGGGCACCGCTCAGCACTTCTTGAAGGGCGACTGAGCGACCACTTTCCGTTTTGCTAAGCTCGGCGGCTTCCATGAACGCAAGGATTTCGAGTGTTTCACTAGCGCTGACCGGTGGTTTGCCTGATTTGAAGAATTTGACGATCTCAGCGACCAAAGGATCGTAGGAGCCGGTTCGTTTAAGGTGTTTGATTCCTTTTGATCCCATCACCAACGCGCCAAACGATCGCTTGCCGTCTCGGATGCCTCGAAAGGAACCAATCCGTCCGTCTTTCCAAACACCGGTGACGAGCTCAGTCCCCTCGGTGTGCGTGCGCGAAACACTTTCGCATCCTGGCCCCATGACAGTGAACAGCGTTTCGACGCCGTGGATACCATACCAAAACAAATCGGAGTGGGTCGCGTCGAGCGTGCAGGGACTGTAGGCGTCGCAGCCCACGATGTCACCGATAGCTGGGTCGCTATTGGCAGCCGCGATTTCAGGCGCGAAGCGCATCATGGAACTGCTGAAAATCGGGACGTTGTGTTTCTTCGCCAAGCTGAAAATCTCCTCGGCATCGGCGACCGAGGCCGCAAACGGCTTGTCGACAAAAACAGGCTTGCCCGCTTCGATGACCGGTCGCACCTGCTCCAAGTGCTTTCGGCCATCAGACGATTCCAACAACACGACATCGACTCTTTCAAGCAATTCCGCGATCGTGGGAACGATCTCAATCCCCATTTCTCGCAGTTGCTCGGTGAAGCCCTCGACCCGATCTCGACTCGATGCGATGTCGTCGCTGCCACCGGGAAAAGCTGCGACCACGCGCACGCCCGAAAGCGGATCGCCGCCACTTCGCTCGGCGTTCAGCAGTGTAGCAAACGCAGGGACGTGCGATGTGTCGCAACCGATAATGCCAGCCCGCAGCGTGCCCTTGGGCAGTGGTTCGGACGCAGCGGACGTGTTTACTTGGATGGTGAAGCTTGCAAGCAACGCCATCAGCAGCAGTGGAGGTCGCCAAGTCGTTCGATTCCAGCGTGCCAGATCAGCGGGGTTAGACCCTTTGCTACTCGGCTCCCCGCGCATCGCTGCGGAAGGGGAGTCGCCCGATTTCTCGTCCAAACTCGTGATGCGCTCAGACACAGGAATGTAACTCTGCAAAAACGTAATGATTGAGCGTGTCACTTGATTAACCATGAGGATCCAAGATATTAGCAGATATGTGTTAAAGAAGCCTCTCCCATTTTGGGCAACCGTTCACCGGTATGCAAGATAGTCGCTAATCGCTCAGCAGATCAATTGCTTGGTCAGCAATCACGACTGTCAATGAT
>CAKQNH010000323.1 GCA_934255105.1 uncultured Pirellulaceae bacterium | reverse complement strand
CAGCGTGCCAGTCGCCTATCGCTAAGGAGCTTCCGCGTCGGGCTCGACGCTGAAGGGAGCGACTCTTCTATCTTGCGCTCTACCCACGCCACCCTCGCGGCTTCGAACTGGATTACGCGGTCGACTGCCGTACGCATCTAGCTGCACCGGCAAATTCAACAGCCCTCGGGTTCTGACATTTTGCACCAGCAAGTTTACGCGGCCGCGCTGATCTGCATGGCGCTGCAGCTCGGCACCCAGCGGGAAAAGTTGATCTTGCACCCATCCCACCTGATATCCGCCGATAGCCACAATGCGATCACCCGGTTCGATGCCAAATCGCTGTGCGGCCGTGTTCGGTAGAACTCGCGTAATGACCACGCCGCTATCCGTGTTATAGGCTTGCACTCCCAGACGCCAGCGGTGGCGCTCCGGTGTGGGCCAATTGGGCGGCAACCATTTTGGAGACGCTCGCCCCTCGGACGGCGCGCGTCGCAACTGTGGGCTACCCTCGTCAGTTCCCTGCTGGTTGTCTCCCAGTTGTCCAGCACTCTCTTCCTGCAGCACATCAGCGCGTGGAATTCCACCCTCGCGCATCTGACCGGCTCCCACGATCGGTCCAGGCTGCCAAGCTTCTGGTAATAATTGCTGTGCAGCAAGTGGCCAATTCAAGCTCAGTGTGACCATGCAAAACACAGCCGGTATAGACAGTTGAGAAAGGGACATCGCTGTTTATTCCTCCCAGAGGGTGATAGGCTTGGATTTGTAAGTTGGATTCTAGTGCTCCGTCCAATGTCGATTTTGAGGTAGGGAGTGGAGCAATTTTCGCAAATGTTTCAAAAAACGGTTGGGACAAGCTTTCTACATCAAAGGCCGCAACTATGGCAGCAAACGACGTGCCCAAGCTATTGAGGCCAGCTAAGGCTTTCGCGGGTTGGGGTAGCTGAATTCGCTAGGCTTTGGGCAAGCTGAACAACTTTCATAGTCTGAGGGCTTGAGTTGCGGTAGTGGTTTTCCCAGGATGCTTCCCGGTGCTCCATGAGATACAGCCCAAACTCTCGGCGAGTTTCGCTACGTGGCTGGGATGGGCATCAGCCAGGAGCGCAACCCATGAGAAACGGCCCAAGCTCTTGACGAAGTTCGCTACGTGGCTGGGATGGGCATCAGCCTGGGGCGCAACACATGAGAAACGACCTAAACTCTTGGCGAGTTTCACCACGGGATGCGATGACGTTACGGTTTACAAAAACTCGCGTTTCACTGGTCGATCGGACTTGCATCATCTGTGGTCGGCGAGAAATAATAGCCACATGTCCACCGCAGTCCGAGAACAAATTGAGCAGATCTACGAGCAATCCTCGCGGCGAGTCTTCGCATCGGTGGCTCGCGCAGTGTGCGACTTGGATTTGGCCGAGGATGCGATGCAGGAAGCGTTCGTGGCCGCAGCCGACCAATGGCCGGAGCAAGGTGTACCGGACAATCCGGTCGCTTGGCTAATTTCCACCGGACGATTCAAAGCGGTCGACACGATTCGACGACGTGAAAAACTCAAACATATCAGCCCCAGCGTGGTCGCCCGAATGCAGGCAGTCACCGGACTCAACGCAGTTCGCGCTGCCACCGAGATTCAAGACGATCAATTGCGTTTGATCTTCGTCTGCTGCCACCCTGCAATAGACGTGAAAGTACAAGTTCCCCTTACACTGCGCGAGGTGTGTGGCTTGACGACCGACGAGATCGCGCGCGCTTTTTTGACCACCCCGTCTACGATGGCGCAGCGGATCGTCCGTGGCAAAGCAAAAATACGCGATGCAGCCATCCCGTTTGCGATTCCGGGAATCGACGATTTGCCCGAGCGACTCGAATCCGTGTTGTCAGTGATTTATTTGATTTTCAACGAAGGCTATTCTGCATCTAGCGGCGATTCGATAACGCGTGCCGATCTATCCGCCGAAGCGATCCGACTATGCCGCTTGGTACTGGAACTGAACGACGACGCAGAAGTGATGGGGCTGCTGGCATTGATGCTACTGCACGAATCGCGCCGCAAGGCTCGGCAGAGCAGCAGTGGTGATATTATTCTGCTGGACGATCAGGATCGTGCCTGCTGGGACCGCAAGTTGATCGACGAAGGGCAACTGTGGATTCGACGCTCTCTGGCAACTCGGAATTTCGGGTCTTATACGATCCAAGCCGCCATCTCGTCCGTTCATGCCCAGGCAGCGACTGCCGCAGATACCGACTGGCGACAAATCGTTTCGCTCTACGACCTGTTGTTGCGAATCGAACCATCGCCAGTCATCGAGCTAAACCGTGCCGTGGCCGTCGCCATGCTCGACGGGGCGCAGGCTGGCTTAGCTATCATCGATGCGATTTTGCAGCGTGGCCAGCTATCGGATTACTCGGCCGCACATGCCGCACGAGGTGAGTTGTTGCGTCGCGTCGGATGCCCGATCGATGCAATTGCTGCACTCGAGCGCGCCACCGCGCTAACTCAGCATCCATCCGAACGGCGCTTTCTGGCTGAAAAGCTGCGCAGTTTAGCTGCCGCTCAGGAGCACTCCTGAAACCACTTTAGTTTCTATGCGCACCGTCCACTCAGACGTTGGTAGGCGGTGAGCGATAACCGATTTCCAACGTTCTAGCGGGATGCGTTTGCTTGTTATCGGCAAATTCGATTGTTAGAATGGCCTTCTCGTCTCATGTATTAATGAAGCACCTCAGCAACACAGGTGACCTCTATGTATCGTATTTGCTTGGTACTCTTCATCGGTGGTGCAACGTTTCTGTTGTCCTCAAGCTTCTGGGATGGCGGCCTACGCGGTCAACCACCTCAGTCCCCTTCCACGGACTCTGCGGCCTCCAGCACAGGACCCTATGAAGAGCGGACATGGACAGATGCGGCTGGAAAATTTACTCTCAAAGCTACGCTCGTCAAGTTCCAACCGGAATGGGTGCGGTTGCGCAAAGCAGATAACAGCCTCATCGATGTCCCTTTAGCCAAGCTGAGTAGTGCCGACCGAGAGTATGTGCGCTCGCTCGAGCAATCGCAGACATCGGCAGCGACGCCCGACGGCAATCCGTTTAACGCCCCCGGTGGCGTAGCCTTGGAAGCCAATACGGCCAAGTTCACGCTGCAGTCTGTCGAGCCCAGTAGCGATCGCGCTGAACTCGCCGTTACTGGTCCTGTGATCACACTTCCCAAATCAACCCCCTGCGAAGCTCTGGAGGTCGATCGCGCCCCCGCACAACCTATCGTCGGACCCGGTCAGTGCCTGATCGCTGAAACAGATCCATATGACGTACCTTCGAATCTCGTGACTTTGAGTGCTCGCCAAGGCTTGGTTGCTCTGACCATCGCGCGGGCTAAGGCGGGAATGGACGAACCGCACCGTGGCCGGCTGCTCATTGGCGCGGTGCCACGTGGCCCGTTTCAGTTGGTGCTCGATCGCTCGGAAGCGATTCAAATCCTAGATCACAACGAGGCTACGGGACAGACTCTGCTGATGTGCGGACTGGACGGATTTAAACGTGGAGGTGATATCGTCGTTATCGAAGGCCTGCTGTCAAACGAGCCATTAGAGTTGTACCGCCGACAGTTGCCGGGACACGATAAACCAGGTTTTCAACCTCAAGTCAGTCAGGCTCGGCTGATCGCCGCCGACGTGGCTGTTGTGGTCGTCGATTCAAAACTCTACTGCTGGAACCTGCGCTCGCGTGAAACAATCTATTGCACCGCGGACCGTGCCGTGACTGCTCCAGTGGCGTTTAGCCCCAATGCGCGGTGGATGGCCATATCGCAAACCGGCGGGTTCAACTTAGTCGACCCGCTGACTGGTCACGACCATGGCTATGTCGAAACTCAGACAGGCGGTGCACCAGGTGTTTTATTTCATCCCGATGGGAGACGTCTGGCTTACTGCGAAAGCAACACCTGGGGAGTATGGGATTGCCAAGAGGCGCGCATGGTCTCTTCAGGAGTTGTTACTGAGCAATTGGGCAATCGTCCCGCAGGCTGGGTCGAGAATCACCTGCTGCTCACCGAATCGGGTAACTTGCTGGACACTCAATCGCAAATGTTGGTGTGGTTCTATTACATGGGCTCGACGACCGGACAACGTCTGTGGCATGATTCATTGTCGGTTTTGACCACCCTGCAGAACTTGAAACTGGACACGCTGCCGATGCCCGAACCGCGAGCCAAACTGGCCCTGCGCAAGCTAAACACCGCCAAGAATTCAATGGTGACGTCTCCTGGGACCGAGGTGCGAATCGCCATCGAGTCCAGTGAGAAGGTCGATGAGCAAGCACTCATTGGAGCCCTGACTGAATCTATCGAACGGGCTGGATGGAAAGTCGATCCGCAGGCCAAGCTGACGGTGGTGGCCAAGATTGGGCGCGGTAAACCCTACACACTGCAATATACTCTCAAAGCCATTGGTCAATCGCGGGATGCAGGCGAGACGACCAGCGTCGAGATAACGCCCTTTACGGCGCAATTAGAAATCCGTTCAGGTCGCGACGTACTGTGGACTCGCCAATCTCAAAACCATATACCCAGAATGCTCTTTCTTCGCGGTGATGAAACGGTCGAGCAAGCTGTGAAAAAGTTCGAGCGTCCGCAGCCCGAGTTCTTCTCCAGTCTTCTGATTCCTCCGCGCATTCCCAAGGCGGAACTGGCGCGTGGGCTGGGCTCCAGTCGGTTGAATAAAGGGGTGTGGGTAGATTTCCCGCGCCCCTAGGCTACTTCCATTGCCACACATCTTCGCTGGCCAGCTTGGCATCCGTGCGCGGCTGGTCCGATTGCAACCAGGCTTTGGCGTCGGCATCATCCTCTAAGTAGGCTTGCCAGAATTTGGTCGTGATGGCCACGATCGCGGGATGATGATTGGGGTTGCGCGCCGCTCGCCCCCACAGTCGCTCGTCGCCAAATGCATGATGCTCGCCACCCGCCAACACCAACTGGTACTTGTCGCCCGGTGGCATTGCCTGATAGACCGCCTGGCGCGCTTCAGCGGTAACGCCGGCATCAATTGGGCTGGTATCCTTTGTCCCCGTCATGCACATGATCGGCACCTGCAGTTTTCCAAAGGTCTGCTCCAGCGAGAGCTCTCGCGCGGGCTGCGGACTGAGCGCCAAAAACGCTGTGATCCGTGGCTCATAATAGTTTTTGTGAAGTGGGTACATTCGGCCTGCTACCGACAGCGTCGTCGCCGCGCCGAAGCTCTGACCGCTCATACCAATGTGCGCTAGGTCGAGCTTTCGAAACAAGGCGTGATCGCTCTGTTCATTCCAGGCGTGCAGTTGATCGATTGCGAACGACACATCCTTAATGCGAGCTAGATTGTTCGCTGCGTTGGCCGCTTGCCGTAGCGTCTCCATTCGCTCACCTGGACGAATCGTGCGAATGACATCGCGATCGCTGCCTGCATGTTGCAGGAACACACATGCAAAACCAGCTTGCGACCAGCTTCTCCCCAAGTAGGCTTTGCTATCGCGCGAGCCTCCCAGCCCGTGCGACACCAAAACCACGGGGTGAAGTTGCGCACTCGTGGGCAAATAAACGCGGATGGGCACCACGCGCTTGCGCTGAGAATCCACCGGCTCCAGATCGATGATCTGCGAAATTGTTTTATCGGTTTGAGACCTTGCGCTGCCCGCGTCGCCGTCTTCCTGCGCGCTGGCCGCATTCAATAGCAGCAAGATCGTGAGTAGTCGAAACATGAAACGCTTGATAGCCGACTGTGGAGACATTCTGGACCGACCTTGAGAGACATGGAAGTCGTTTATGCGCGGCAAATATGCAACGTGCTTAAGTATACGCTTCCGGCTCAGCCCTTGCGCTGACGTCCGAGCCCTTACGCTGCCTCTACTTCTCAGCTAGAGCGCTATCTACATCCATAGCACGGCACGCCAACTCTTGTATTCGCGTAGCGCTAGCACTCCTGCCCGTTTCCCAAGTAGAACGCTCACTCCTGCCCGTTTTATAAGTAGAACGGGCACTCCTGCCTTTTTATACCCCACAACTTTTAACGAGCCTTTTCCCTATCGATATTCTTGCACTAGC